>CAZUEG010000046.1:0-6101 GCA_964619495.1 uncultured Candidatus Saccharibacteria bacterium
TGTTACGCACTTTTTAAAGGATAGCTGCTTCTAAGCTAACCTCCTAACTATCAAAGGAATCCCACTTCCTTGTATCACTTAGCTCAGATTTTGGGACCTTAGATGAAGATCTGGGCTTTTTCCCTTTTGACCTTGGACCTTAGCGCCCAAAGTCTGACTGCCCGTCTAAGTTTTCCAGCATTCGGAGTTTGGTAAGAATACCTGGATTTCTCCACGATATTCTTTCCAGTGCTCTACCCCCAGTACTAAAAAGACGGGCTAGCCCCAAAGCTATTTCGGGGAGAACCAGCTATTCCCAAGCTCGATTAGCTTTTCACTTCTTACCACAGTTCATCCCAAAGTATTGCACGGCTTACGGGTTCGGGCCTCCATTCGTCTTTCGACGAACTTCACCCTGACCATGGTAAGCTCGCTTGGCTTCGGGTTCATAGTACACAGCCGTATTTGCGCTATTAACGCTCGCTTTCACTTCGCCTTCCCCCGAGACGGGGTTAGACAAGCTATGTACTAAGACTCGTTGGATCATTCTTCAATAGGCACGCCGTCACACCTCGCCACCGCTCGGTGTAGTCAATGAGCACGCTCGCTTAAAGCGAGCTTTGAGTAAATGAGTTTATGAGATTTATTATCGTTCTCATTAACTCATAGCTCCTTAACTCATCAACTGCATTGAGCGATAGCGAAATGCTTCGACTCATTGTAGGCAAAATGGTTTCAGTTACTATTTCACTGCCCTCATCGGGCTACTTTTCACCTTTCCCTCGCGGTACTAGTTCACTATCGGTGATGTTGAGTATTTAGCCTTGGCCAACGTAGTTCGGCCTGCTTCCTACCGAGATTTCATTCCCGATAGTACTCAAGTACAAATACTCAGAGCATGCGATGATTTTCGTCTACCGGGCTATTACCGTCTATGGCGCTCCTTTCCAGAAGCTTTGACTAACCAAATCGTATTTTAATTACCTCTGCTTAAGACTTGCGTCTTAAAACGTATCTGACTTACAACTTCCTATCTTCTTGCGAAAATAAGATCTGGGCTGTTCCCTTTTCACTCGCCGCTACTAAGGGAATTCGTCCCGTCAAGCGGGACATTGTTTTCTTTTCCTCCGCTTACTGAGATGTTTCACTTCAGCGGGTATGCCCGCGCTGTTAGACAGCGCGCAGTCCCGTTTTACGAGACTAGGTTTCCCCATTCGGAGATCCTCGGATCAAAAGTCGCTAGACACTTCCCCGAGGCTTATCGCAGTCACGCCACGTCCTTCATCGCCTCAACATCCCAAGGCATCCACCATTTGCCGTTCACCGTTTTTAGCTAGCAATCAATATCTATATTAAGTTGTAAAAGTGCTTCATATAGCCAGGACGCAAGGTCACAAAAACCGCTTTATGAGAAAGCGGTTTTTGCTACAAACAAAAGAGATCGTTAAACCTCAACCGCTTCCTTGTTTTAAGTTGGCTATATTCGTATACATGAATGTTCCTATACTAGCAAACCGAAGAAGCTTGTCAAGGTGTAATTTCGGCCATTTTTAGCCGAAACTGTTTTAATCTCTCATCCGCTCTTTGATACTGCGGATCACGTCGCTGGCGGCTTCTTTTCCCGCCAAACCGAACGCTAAACCTCCGGCGATAACCACCAGCATCACAATTCCCGTAAAGAGGATTTCCACTAATCTCGTGGCAACGCCCAGTTGATGGATAATCGCCATTACCGCGAATACCCAAATCGACCAGCGGGCCATTTCTCCCGCTACTTTTGAACGGCTGAATTTCGCCCCTTCGCCGGTAGTTACAATCAGCTTTACAACAATATCAACAACGACAACCGTAACAACGAAAATCAATGCCGCAATAACAACATTGCTTAAATAGGCCAAAATACCGGTTAAAAACGACGCAAATTGATAAAGCCCCAATACTTCAATCGATGCTGATAAAAACACCAAAGTTAATATCCAGCGGAACAATTGCCCGACAAATTCGGACGCTTTAATTCTTACATTGGCTTTATTGAAAGCGTCTCTCCAGCTTTCCCGTTCAAATAATCTGTTGAATCGCAATTTTTCCAGCAATTTTGCCGACCACTTTCCGACAAGAGCGCTGATTAACAAGCCAAGAAGAAAGATAACCGCCGCTCCAAAAAGATTTGGCATGAATAACAAAAATCCCTGCCATAAATTTAAAAGAGCGTTAACGGTCACCGAATACCAGTCATATAACATCATATTTTAAATTATTTTTTACTTAATTATTTAAGAGTCAAATCGAAACCAAATTCGACCTTTATTAGCATGTTTGTATATTGTAGCACAAATTGCCTGTAATTAATCAACAGCCGGGGTTATTGATAATTGTGTTATCGTTTAACTCTTCGAATTTGAAATTTAAAATTTTTAATCAATTTTTAATGACTGAATGATTCAATTTTTAAACATTTAAACATTAAATAATTTCAAATTAATTTTAAATTAAAAATTAAAAATTAGGAAGGAGGCCCCGTGAGAGACCCCCTTTTCTGTTACTTCATGACCAACGGCAGATACTCGCGGTTCCTGCCCAGAACTGCGACATCCGCCTGCCCGGAAATCATCACGCCGAGGGAAAACGTTTTTTCTCCCTTTAGCGTCAGCGTTTCCGCGACGACCCGATAGCTACCAGCCGGCAGTTGCCGGAACGAATACCAGCCGTCGTAATTCGCGGTCGTTGTCATCGTTCCGGTAATTTCTTCGCCGGTCAAAGTGATAATTGCTCCGGGAACGGTTCTGTCTCGGCTATTGCGACGGTAATCACCATCGCCATCGCCGTCGATATAAACCGTCCCGCTATTCGTAAAACTGATGGGGAGATTCACGGCGATTGGCAGAATGAAACCGTCTGCCGTCACCGTTTCCGTCATCACCTTACTAGTGAGCCAGGTTTCCACGTTGTATGCGTAGACTGTGTAGTCTGCGCATACGACCGTGGCGGTATATTCGCCAGTTTCTCTGTCAGAGAAGGCATACATCCCGCCCTCCCCGTGTGTCAATCCGGCGAAACTCGACAACCACGCCAACGCCGGGTTCTCCGGCGTCGCAGATGCCGTTCCGGTTAAGGTTCGTGGTAAACCTTGCCGGACACGATTCCTGTGCAGGTTGCGACCTGCACTGGGTTAACCGCCGGCCAACTGACCGGTCCGTTTGCCATTGGCGCCAACAGCGCCTAAATGGCAATCATCAAATAAACAAAAAGCGGCGTGTATGCCTCCTGGATATTTCATAACACAAATCATCAATTTGTCCAGTTAAATAAATCGCCCAATTGATAAACCAGTCCGATTAGACCAATTGCTCTTTCAGGCAACCCCCGGGGTTGCCTACTTTTCCGGTGTCTCCAGGCAACCCCCGGGGTTGCCTGGTACGGGGTTGCCTGGTATTACCCGAGATTGCCGGATAATTTTTTAAACAAAAAAGTCCCGGGGGGACCTTTTCTTACTTCGTCACGAACGGCAACCAGAGCCGCTCGACTTCGGTCATTGGAATGTTGGTGAGGCCGCCGACGACCTCGCCAACACTGATGTGGCGGCGCCCGATGAAGCCGGGCGCCTCCGCTGTTACCTCATATTCGCCACAAATCAGCTTTTGTGTGTATACGCCATGGTTGTCAGCCACGGCCAACACGGCATAGCCCGGTGGGATTGAGGCGAATACGATCGTAGCGTCGGGGACGCCGGACTCTCCGAGCCCCATCTCGCTATCCCGATTCGCATCGTAAAACGCAAACCCGGGGATCGTGTTCCAGCAACCCGCAGGATACATCGGCACGTTGTACCCGACCAGTGACGAGACCATGGTGATAACCTGCCCCGTGAGAAGCAGTTCACCAACCCCGTCCTGCAACGCGGCCGTTATGACGTAACGGCCGGGAACGACGGCATCGAACTCGTAGATGCCGTCATAAGAAAAGGTGCTCCGGGTCGTTAACCCGGCGAGTTGCACCTTGGCGGAGTAGATCGCCCGATCTTCCCCGCCGTCATAAACGCCATTATGGTTGCTGTCTATGAACAGCAACCCCGTGACGTCCACGGGATCAATCACCGACGCGCTGGCGATCAGCGGCAATATCATTGCCGCCAATAGCACCAACGCCGAAATTTTCTTAGTCATTCGTCTCCTTTCGCATTTCACGACCCGCCCTCGTGGTGCTCAATATTACGTCACATATCTTGACGCAAGTCAAATTGTGGCAAATAAAGAAAACATCTTTCTAATAGCCAATAAAAAATCCCCTATCGGGGATTTTTAAAATGAATTTGGTATTTTAACTAATTAATCTTTTTCGTGCCAAGGTGAATCCTGAACCTTGCTCAAGATATTTTTCAAAACTTAGAGCTTTCTCTTTATTGCGAAACGCACAATATCACACAAGCTCGTACGGTATTTTTGATGATGTATATCGCACCTTGCCCCGATTATGCTCCTGTATCCTGATTCTTAAGTCTTCGGTTATGCCAGTGTAATAACTTTTATCTTTTTTACTTTGAATAATGTAAATATAATACATAATTTTAGCCCTGCTACGCTACAGCTTCGCAGGACACTGCTTCTAACAATATTTCTGGTCTTATTCATTATTCAAATCATTTGCGAATCAAAGTGCCCGCACTGCGAAGCCTTGGCGAAGCAGTGGACCTAGGCAGAATTGAACTGCCACCTCTACATTGCAAATGTAGCGTTCTGCCACTGAACTATAGGCCCAATATAACCGAAAATTCAAAACTCAAAATTCAAATTCACAAATTAATTACGAATTTTAAATTCTTGAAATTAACCGGTCTGTTTTGAATTTTGAATTTTTAAATTTGATTTGTTATTTGTTATTGAAATTTTGAATTTCTTTAACTTATTATTCCCCCGCTTCTTCCTTGGGGACGAGTGTTCGAAACTCGCGGAGTCTTTCAATCAGCATGGCAGTTGTTAGTATTTCTCCTGGTCTGACATACTCTCCAGTCGCCACGGTTTCTAGGACTTCCCACTTATCACCTCTTAGAGTTGGCTCAACAAGAACAGCCCCATAGTGACCCCCAATTATCTTATCTTGCCGATCCCTTAAAGGAGGAACCTCAACCCTCGCAGCTAAACGACCGTCTGTACCTTTACGGATCAGGTCCCCAATCCTTTGTTCCAGCCGCGCGTCTATTTGCGTCCTCCTCTCGTTTTTAGTTTTCTCCCCTTTTACTACCGCCTTCTCGCCAGTACCATTTCCTCTACCGGCAACCCCGCTTCCTTTGGCCTTGATAAGCGCGTCTATCGCCGCTTGATCCGGTGCTCCCTTGAATACTGTCGCCGTGCTCTCTTTGCCACTTTCATCTTTTAATTTCGACGGACCACCGTGATCAAATTTTTGCAATTCTTTCCGCCTTTTTTGGACCGCTTCATTCTGCCGTTTTCTTTTTGCTTCCAATTCTTGCTCGGCCATAGCCCTCCGTTCTTCCTCTGCTCTCGATTTCTGCTCAATCTCGGTCTGCCGTTTTTTAGCAACCTTAACAAAGCCACGGCGCGTCGCAATATCATCGATCCATGAAGATATTGATTTAAATACGCCGTCTAATAATTTTGTTTCCCCCAACATTACAAGCTGTCCTTTTGCCCTTTCGTCTCCCAAAGCGGCGACTCTCTCTAATCCGGATTTTAATGGCGCTTCATTAGCTACCAATCCTGCGCGTCTTTTAATATAACTGTTTTTGGGGGCAATAATCGGGTTTACTTTTTCTGGCACTACTTCGTCGGTTCGTTCCGCTGTCGCTTGCGCTAATCTTCTCCTTAGCTCTGCTATGGCTTGACCGCCATTTCTTCCGGCTTGGATCATCATTTCTCTAACACCGGTTAATCCGGTAACTCTTTCGATTTCCGCAATTGCATTTTTCTGCCGGTCGGCCATTGCCTCCATCGCCGAAAATCCAAGACGATATTCCGGATCACCTTGTTCTACCGCCGCCCGCTCTTGAAATATCAGTGCTTCCTGATAATCCGCATTAAACACCTCGGGGTATGCCATTGCCTTGCCCGCTTCTTCTCTAAACGGCCGCGCTGTGGCATCAAACTGGGCATCCAATTCTTTTATTT
>CAZUEG010000047.1:0-5908 GCA_964619495.1 uncultured Candidatus Saccharibacteria bacterium
CAACTCAACGATCATTTTTTGATGGGCGACTCTCGTTGTGAACCGGACCATCACCGGCAATTTATATTTTTCGGAGACAGTAAAGGCAATTTTGATAAATTCTTTCATTTCCGAAGGATCGGCCGGCTCAATTGTCGGCAAGTGCATAAAGCCGGAATAACCGCGGCTATTTTCTTCCGATTCCGCCGAGCTCCAACATCCCGGATCATCGCCAACGGCAATGACTACCGGACCGCGGCAACCGGTATATAAAAATGGAAATAAGGGATCGGAACAAACGTTCATTCCGAAATTTTTCATCGCCACAAGGCACTTCAAGCCGGAAAAACTGGCGCCGATCGCCGCTTCCATTGCCGTTCTTTCGTTGGTTGAAAATTCAAAATAAACCCCCAAGTCGCGGGCGTTATCCGAAAATATATTCCCGATCTCTGATGCCGGCGTCCCCGGATAACTGGAGACAAACTGTACTCCCGATTCAACCGCTCCTCTGACCAGGGCTTCGTTTCCCAATAAGATCATTTTCTCGCCGTTTTTCCCAGTTAAAAAGTTGTCCATAATAGTGGTATTAGATAAGCCATTTTAACTTAAAACTATCCCTTTGGCGAATATTTGTGCTTTCGCGTATATCCGGTTGAGGCTTTGCCTCAACCGGACTGATTTATTATCATTCAACGGTTACGCTTTTTGCCAAATTTCTCGGCTTGTCAACGTCGTAGCCGTTAAAAACTCCCAAATAATAAGCGATCAACTGCAAAGGAATAACCGATAAAATCGGCGACAACGGTTCGATAATTTTTGGAATATAAATTACTTCGTCGGCAATTTTAGTGATTTTTCTGTCGCCCTCTGTGGCTAAGACGATAACCGGTCCGCTTCTTGCTTTTATTTCCCGAACACTGGAAACCATTTTTTCGTAAACGCTGTCTTTAAGACAGATGACGATTGTCGGAAAATCCTTATCGATTAAAGCGATAGGGCCGTGTTTCATTTCTCCGGCCGGATAGCCTTGAGTATTTATATAGCTGATTTCTTTAATTTTTAAAGCGCCTTCCAAGGCAATCGGGTAATTATATTTACGACCCAAAATCAGAAAGCCTTTGGCGCGTTGATATTTTTTCGCCAAGGCCTTGATTTTACGGCTGTTTTTCAAAACTCTTTTTGCTAGAATGGATAAATTCTTTATCGCTTCGGCAAAATGCCTGCCCTCGGTCAAACTCATGCCCCTTTGCCTGGCCAAAAACAAAGCCAAAAGAGATAAAACCTCCAGCTGTGAGGTAAACGCCTTGGTGGAAGCAACTCCGATTTCCGGGCCGGCATGATTATAAACGCCGGCTCCGGTTTCTTTGGCAATCGACGAACCGACGACATTAACGATTCCCAAAGTCAAAATCCCTTTTTCTTTTGCTTCTTTTATGGCCGACAAGGTGTCGAAAGTTTCTCCGCTCTGCGAAATCGCCATTATGGCCGTATCTTTTTCCAAAACCTGCCGGCGATAACGAAATTCCGAAGCCGTTTCCACTGTTGTCGCTAAGCCGGCATATTCTTCAAGCAAATATTGCCCGACCAAACCGGCATGATAAGCGGTGCCGCAGGCGACAATTTTCAGATTGCTTATTCCTTTTAATCTCTCTTTAACCGTTTCCAGCCCGCCCAACTTGGCCATCCCTTCTTTTATCAACAATCGGCCTCTTTGGGAATCCCCCAAACTCTCCGGCTGTTCCATGATTTCTTTAAACATAAAATGGGGATAACCGCCTTTCTGCGCCTCTTCCAAGTTCCAGTCAATAGTTTTTATTTCTTTATCCTCCTTCGCGGAAAACCGTGAGCGTAAGCTCACGGATGAATGCGAAGTAAATTTTCCGCTTCGGCGGGATTTCGCTCCCGACAAAGCGCGGGAGAAGATACCCCGACCGTAAGGTCGGGGAGCTTCATTTTTATGATTATAATCAAGGTCAAAAATCAAATAATTTTTCGGAGTTAAAACCGCCACTTCGCCGTCCTTCAAATAAACGACTTTTTTAGTTCTGGAAATAATCGCTGCCGGATCGGAAGCCGCCAAATATTCATTATCGCCGATACCGATTAAAAGCGGCGACCCTTGCCTTGCCAGAACAATCTTCTGCGGATCGTCTCTGGCAATAATTGCCAGACCGTAAGTGCCTTTGATTAATTTTAAGGCGTTTATAACCGCCTCTTCTAAATTTCCTTTAAAAAACCCTTCTATCAAATGGCTTAAAACTTCGGTATCGGTATCGGACGAAAAATGATGGCCCTTTTTGATTAGCTTATTTTTAAGCGCCTGATAGTTTTCGACAATACCATTATGGACCAAAAATATATTGTTTTGGCAATCTTTATGCGGATGGGCATTTTTCTCGCTTGGAATTCCGTGAGTCGCCCATCTGGTATGAAAAATAAAAGGACTGCCGGATAAGGCTCGTGGCAGTTTCTCTTCAAGATTTTTTACTTTACCAACTGCCCTGATTAAAACAACTTTCTTTTTTGAGGGATTATAAACAGCCGCCCCACTAGAATCATAACCGCGATATTCCAACCGCCTTAATGCTTCCAACCCAATCAAGGGATTATTTTCTTTGCCGATATAGCCGACAATTCCGCACATAGCAAAAAACTAAAAACAAATATTTAGATTATAATATTGATTAGTTTTCCGGGAATAAAAATGGTCTTTTTAACTTCTTTCCTTTGTATCCATTTTTTGACAGTTTCTTGCGATAACGCTACCTCTTTCGCCTCTTTCTCCGAAACGCCCGCATCAACCTCAACTTTATCGCGAACCTTGCCGTTGATTTGAATCACCAAGGTAATTCTTTCGTCAATGAGTTTATCTTGGTTAAATTCCGGCCATTTTTCTTGGTGAACGGAAAATTTATTTCCTAAAACATTAACCCATATTTCTTCTGCCAGATGAGAGGCCGAAGGAGCCAAAATTTTAATAAACATTTCCGCGTCCGTCTTTGACAGAAAACTGTCTTCCCATTCATTAGAAAACTCCATCATTGCCGCCACCATTGTATTGAAACGCATTGCGAGAATATCTTCACCGACTTTTTTTATCACCCGATGTAACTTAACTGACAAATAGTCGGGAGTCGGCTCGTTTTTAATATTTTCGTTAAAAAGTTTCCATATCCTATTCAAGAACCGATAGCATCCGTCTAAACCGGAATCGTTCCACGATATTTCCTGTTCAAAAGGCCCCATGAACATTTCATATAGGCGCAAACTGTCAGCCCCTCTTTTCGCAACAATATCGTCAGGATTGACAACGTTCCCGAACGACTTTGACATCTTGCGATTGTCCGGACCCAACACTATTCCATGCGACCTTCGGCTTTTATACGGTTCGGTACCGGGGACAATGCCGATATCAAACAAAAATTTATAGATAAATCTTGAGTAAAGCAGGTGAAGGGTCGTATGCTCAAACCCTCCTTCGTAAATATCAATCGGCATCCAGTACGCCATTTTTTCTTTATCCGCCGGCGCTTTATCATTTCCGTTATCCAAATAACGGATGTAATACCAATTCGATCCCGCCCAATTGGGCATCGTGTCAGTTTCCCGTTTCGCCGGTCCACCGCATTGCGGACATTTTGCATTCACCCATTCGGTAAATACCGATAATGGCGATTCTCCGGTTCCCGACGGTTCGTATTTTTCAACATACGGCAGTTCCACCGGCAGTTCGCTGATCGGAACCGGTTGCGCGCCGCATTTTTCGCAATGAATGACCGGAATCGGCTCGCCCCAATAATGCTGGCGGGAAAATATCCAATCTCTGATCCGGTAATTGACAGCTCTTTTCCCCCATCCTTTATCGACCAGATAGCCGATGATTCTTTCTTTCGCGTCCATGGCTTTTAGTCCGTTAAGAAAGCCTGAATTAAAAATCACGGCATCATCAATTTCCGTGAACGGCCCGTTTGTAAAATCAAATGTTTTATTATCTGACGGTTTAACGACGGGAATTATTTCGATATTATGTTTTTTTGCGAAATCCCAATCCCTTTTATCGTGTGCCGGAACACCAACGACAACTCCTGTTCCCACTGACAAAATAGCAAAGTCACTTACCCAAATCGGCATTTTTCGATTATTTAGCCGGTTAAGGGCGTAACTGCCGGTAAATACCCCTGTTTTCTCTTTACTAATATCTGTTCTTTCAATTTCCGACTTTCTTTTTGCCTTATCGATATAATCGGAAACCGCTTGTTTATTTTCCGGCGTCACCAGTTCATTAATAATTTGGTGTTCCGGAGCGATGACAATAAAGGTCGCGCCAAAGTTGGTATCCGGGCGCGTTGAATAGCAGGATATCGTTTCATCACCACTGGTAATCGGGTAATTAATGGTAATTCCTTCGCTTCGACCGATCCAATTTTCCTGCTGAACGCGGATTTTGTAAGAATAATCAACCAGGTTAAGGTCATCTAACAGCCTTTGGGCATACTTGGTAATTCTTAAAAGCCACTGTTTTTGCAGTCTTTTTTCGGTCGGTTTTCCGCATCGTTCATGAGTACCATCCGGCGACACTTCCTCGTCTGCCAGGTTGGTTTTACAGCTCGGACACCAATTTACCGGCACCTCGGCCTGATAAGCCATCCCGTTTTCCAGAAGTTTCAAAAATATCCATTGGGTCCATTTATAATATTCGGGATCGGTGGTATTGATTTCCCGAGACCAATCAAAAGACAAACCAAGATTCTTACATTGTTCTCTGAACCGATCAACGTTTTCACTAACGGTCTTTGACGGATGAAGTCCCATCTTAATCGCATAATTTTCCGCCGGCAAGCCAAAAGCATCCCAGCCAATAGGATAAAGGACATTATAACCGTCCATCCTTTTCTTGCGAGAATAGGCATCCATCGCCGACCAGGAACGGGCATGGCCGACATGAAGCCCGGCTCCCGACGGATAAGGAAACTCGATTAACGTGTACCATTTCGGACGGGAATCAAAGTCTTTTGCCCGATAGACGCCTTCTTCTTCCCATCTCTCTTGCCATTTGGGTTCTATATCTTGGGGATTATAATTCATATATTTGCTTGCCCCGTAGAATTTTTCGAAGAAAAATTTATTCGGGGCCATCTTGATTCAATTTTCTGCGGTTCGTAGGGGTTCATATTTTAAATAGTTTTTTAGCATTGTTTGTGGTAATCGCTTCCATTTCTTCATAATTTATTTTTCTTAGTTGAGCAATTTTCTTTAATATGTATTTAACATTAAGCGGTTCGTTGCGAGTATCGCCAAGCTCTTTGGGAGTGAGATACGGACAATCGGTCTCAACTAATATTTTCTCGGATGGCATCTTGGTGATTGTTTCCGTAAGGTCGAGCTTGTCAATGATCCCGTTAAAACCAAGGTACAGCCCCAAGCCCAGATATTGTTGCGCTTCTTGCCAATTCCCCGTAAAACAATGAACGACACCCAGCCACTGCTTATCAACGTCGCCGGGTCTCGTTGATACCTTCGTGGACAGAACATCAATAAGATCTTTGTGGGCGCTACGACAGTGAAAGATAATTGGTAGTTTTAAATCGTTGGCGATCTTCATTTGCGTCAGTAGCGTGTTTTTTTGTCGCAACTTAAATTCTTCCATCCGGGTTTTTGTTTTTGGCCGGTAATAATAATCTAGACCAATTTCACCAATCGCAATTACCTTTTTAGAAGATAACGCCAACTCGCGGAATTTGCTAAAATCAATCGGTTCGTCGTTATCGTTCGCCATTTCTTCCTCGTCCATCTTCATTTTGAATACCCCTTTCGCCAAATGGATTGGATGCAAGCCAACGGCGGCATAGACATTATTTAGATATTTTTCTGCCAATTCAACCGCGCGGTTGCTGGTATCGTAATTAGAGCCGATATTAATCATTCCCAC
>CAZUEG010000048.1:0-5887 GCA_964619495.1 uncultured Candidatus Saccharibacteria bacterium
AAACAATGGGTAGAACTTCAAGAAAAAAATGATTGTGTTTTTTGTATTGTCGACCTTCACGCCATCACTATTCCCTACGACCAGAAACAACTCCAAAAAAACATTATCGAAACGGCAATTTCATACTTAGCCGCCGGAATTGACCCGGAAAAATCAATCCTTTTTGTACAATCACACGTAACCCAACACACCGAACTGATGTGGCTGTTAAATACCGTTACTCCGGTTGGCGATCTGACAAGAATGACCCAATTCAAGGATAAATCAAAGCAATTTAAAGGAGAGGTTGGCGCCGGTTTATTGAATTATCCTATTCTGATGGCAGCGGACATTTGCTTGTATAAAACCGAAGTGGTTCCGGTGGGAAAAGACCAAGAACAACATGTAGAGTTAGCGCGTACTATTGCTCGCCGATTTAATCAAAAGTTCGGCAAAACTTTTATTGAACCGGCGACAAAATTCCCGGAAAGAGGAGCAAAGATCATGGCTTTGAATGACCCGCAAAAAAAGATGTCCAAATCAGTGCCAGAAAGTTGCTTATTTCTTTTCGACGAACCAGACATCATCAAAAAGAAAGTCGGGTCGGCGGTAACCGACACCGAATCAAAGGTCAAATACAATCAGACAAAAAAGCCGGGGGTATCAAACTTAATGACGATTTATAGCCTGTTTTCCGATGAAAGTATTAAGGAAATAGAAACGAAATTTAGGGGAAAGGGTTATCGGGAATTTAAGCTGTCTCTGGCAGATTTATTAATCGAAAAGCTGGAGCCGTTTCGCAGAAAAAGAAAAGAGCTTCTTTCTCGCGAAGTTTATATCCGGGAAATTCTTGCCCAGGGAGCAAGAAAAGCCAGAGTGATCGCCGAGGCAACAATGGAGGAAACAAAAAAGAGAATGGGATTAATACAAGGCCGCAGCAACTAAAAAGCTATGTTCGGTTATGCGTTCTGGAATCGTTTAATTTTCCTCCGGCAATGTAACCCCGGTGTCATTCAGAAACTGGCAACCTTCTTTTCCCAAGAGCGCGAACACTTCCTCCTTCTTATTTAAGAGGATGTTTTTATTTTTAGCTTCCAGGGTTACCCTGATTAAAGGATCATTGGCCGATGGCCGGATATTGAAATTCCAGTCCGGATAATAAACAGTGAACGTGTCGAAATCGGATATATCTCCATCGTGGTAATAACTCCCAAACGCCAATAATACTTTGTTCATCGCTTCAATCGCGCCCGGGCCCAAGTCATCGGTAGCAGAAAAGCCGGGTAGGGTAAAATTATGTTCTCCGATAATTGGGTATTTTCTCCTGGCTTCGATCGTTAACTCTCTTAAGCTTTTTCCTTTTTCAGATATTATCTCAAGAACTTGCAAGAGAGCCAATAAACTATTTTCCACCATGTATTCACCGAAATTATAATATACGTGGCCTGTGCATTCGGCGCCAAAAATCGCATTCTCTTCTTTCATCTTTTTCTTAAAATAGGCGTGGCCGACTAGAGTCATTTCCGGAATTCCTCCGGCGGCTGTTATTTTCTCGCGCACGTAACGGATTGCCCTGACGTCATGGAGAACTTTTCTGCCGGGATTTTCAACGCACATTTTTTCGGCGATGAGAACGTTTATATATACTCCAAAAATAAAATCTCCTGCTCCGTCAATGAAGAAAATTCGGTCAGCGTCGCCGTCAAAAGCAACGCCAAAACCGACTTCTGATGTTTTTACCACCTCGACTAATTTTTTACGGTTTTCTTCAAGAAATGGATTTGGCGCATGTCCGGGATAATGACCGTCTAATTCCCAATTGATTTTTCTTACCTTAATTTGCGGCAAGCGCTCTATCAGGTGATCCACCTCCAACGACCCAACGGCATTAGAGGCATCAATAGCAATATTAATAGGCTTAATTTTCTGATAATCGACGCGCGACAATGTGTGCTCGATAAATTCTTGCCAGATATCTTTATACACTACTTCGCCTTTTCTATCGGAGGGTGATTCTTGATAATTCTGAAACGCTTTTTTAAGTTTTTCCATTCCAAAACCCATTCCGAATGGCGTCGCTCCCGGTCCGATAATTTTTATCCCGCTCAAATGTCCCGCGGAATGCGAGGCAGTGATTTCAATTCCGATATCGAATTTGTATTGTCCGGCGGCAAAATAGACAACATCCGTTCCGGCAATGCCAATATCGGTCACGTTTGCCCCCTGATCGGTTAATCCTTTAATTAAAACTTTATGAACATTAGGAGTGTTTAAGCTGATATCACGACCCACAACCACGTTTTTGGCATTAAACATTCTGACTAAGGTTCGGGCAATTTTATATATATTCTCGTCGTTTATATCCTTGGGGTATTCCCCGCGGATGTCATAGGCACGAAAAATTTCCATAGATTTATGTGTTAATTATTTTTACTAACTGGCGACAAAGACGATTGTTGGCGGCGATTATATTGTCATCGCCTAATCGCCACATTCTGCCTTTCTTATTTAATATAACGCCATTGGCTTCTTTTATCATTAATGCTCCCGCCGCAAAATCCCACACCTTGCTTCCGAAATTAACATACCCGTCAACCCTTCCCACTGCCAGATACGCAAGCTCCAAAATAGCCGAACCCCAATAGCGGACAGTTCGGCGCCGCTGACCGATTTTAACCATCGCCTGACAGGTCAACCGGTAGTTATCAAGTTTACCACCACGATTAAACAAGACCAAAGCATCGCTAAGCTTATTGCCTTTTTTAATAGCCGCCTTCTTGCCATTTAGATAGAAACCACAATCTTTTTCCGCAAAGAACAATTCATCTGTCACCGGGCTATATGTCGCCCCCAATAGAATTTCTTTTCTATGGACTAGGGCAATTGACGTCGCAAAAAAGGGATTGTGGCACGAGAAATTAGTAGTTCCATCCAGAGGGTCGATTATCCAAGAGTATTCATCGCCCGATTTGAATCCTTGTTCTTCGGCGACTATTGAGTGTGAAGGAAAAATTTGTCTAATATAGCTGATTATTTTTCTTTCCGATTCCCGGTCGGCGATTGTTACGAGCGAGCGGTCATCTTTATGAAATATTTTGACAGAGCGGCCAAAATATGAACGCAATACGTCACCGCCAAGCCTGACAGAAGTAATCATCGTATCTTTTAATTTCCGATTGACGATCATGGTTTTTTGTTATATTATAGGCAATCGACTAGGAGAGTTTTAGTCGGCTAATCTCGTCTATTATTCTCCATTATAGCAGAATTTGGACCGGTTAAGCTAGGGGATAAATAGCTAAAAATCGTTTAACTGCTTCAAGATAATATATGCGGTATTACGAATTAAGTCTCATTGTAAAGCCGGATATCCTTGACGAAGACGCCAACCAAATGGCGGGTACAATTTCTTCGATTATCAAGGATTTAGAAGGAGGATTATTAGAAAACCGGCCGATTTTGAAAAGACGGATGGAATATTCCATTAAGAAACAGCGGGGAGTTGTTCTTCTATCATTTGACTTCACAATTGACAAGGACAAGCTTGACGAACTTAACAAGCGTTTGCTTTTAGAGGCGCGGAATATGCGCCATCTGCTTATTATGCGCCATCCGTCGGATAAACCTTTAAGGATCCGGACATTCAGCGGCGCCAGGTCTTTAGAAACCGCGGAAAAGCCCAAAGAGGTAAGTCCGGCGGAAAAAAAGGTCGAACTCAAAGAAATCGAAGAAAAATTAGAAGAGATTCTTAAAGACGAATAATTTTTCAAAATGAATCTCAATAAAGTCATTCTTATCGGCCGCGTCGCCTCAATCCCGGAGATGCGAACTACTCCCTCGGGGCAAAATGTCACCAGTTTTCGGATGGCGACGAATCGCAATTGGGTAGACAAAAGCGGCCAGAAGCAAGAACAAACGGAGTTTCATGGAATTGTTTTGTGGGGAAAACTAGCAGAGATTGCCTCGCGATTTTTAACCAGCGGATCATTAACGATGATCGAGGGAAGGTTACAGACGCGATCCTGGCAGGATAATGCCGGGACGACCCGTTATCGTACGGAAATTATCGGTGAACGCCTGCAGTTAGGCCCTAAAAGCGCGAAGCAAAGCCAGCCGTCCGCCAATAAGGAAACTCCGGAAGCCGCCACCCCAAACCCCAGCCCAACTTTAACCGAAGAAATACCGATTATTGAGGATGAAGAGGAAATCGATATTAAGGACATCCCGTTTTAGTAAATATAATTTCTTTTCTCTAGCAGATTATTCTGATATACGGTTTTAATGTTATCTGTCGCCATTTATCAGGTTTAGATTAAAAGTAAATTATAATATTTTTTAAAGGTATTTCGCTCAGCGGGGCATTAAACCCCGCCGAGCGACCAAAGGAGTAACCTCCTTTAAAATCCTCATTATTTAGTTCCCCGCGACAAGCTGCGAGGCATGCCAAATAATCAATCGCCTATTATATGGATTGTTACTTCTGTCAAAGGAATATAAAAGAAGTCGATTTCAAAGAAATCGAGTTATTGAGAAAGTTTATTTCCGGAACTTTTAAGATCCGGGCCAGAAGCCGGACCGGTGTTTGCGCTAAGCACCAAAAGAAACTCGCCCGGGCGATTAAGCAAGCAAGACATATCGGAATTCTGCCCTCGGCAAGAAAATGAGTGTTATACGGCAAAAAAGCCCCGCTGGGGGCTTTTTTGAATTCAATGACGCTTAATCTTCCGATTCGGGTCCTTTTTCATTCTCCACTATCGGTTTCCCGGTATTGATTGCCAAAACGATTTCATCTTCCGCTTTTTTGTCTTTTTTCAAAAATTCGCGCGCCCCCTCCATTCCCTGCCCCAATTTTATTTCGCCGTACTGCAACCACGAACCGCTCCTGGTAATGATTCCGTAACGGATGGCGGTATTAATAATATCTGACTGGCAGGATATCCCTTCGTTGTAGTAAATGTCAAACTCCGTCGATCTGAAGGGCGCCGCCACCTTATTTTTTACAATTTTGGCGCGCACCCGATTACCGACAATTTCTTCGCGATGTTTTATTTGGGCAATCCGCCTTAATTCAATTCTTACCGAAGAGTAAAACTTCAGCGCCAATCCTCCCGGAGTGGTTTCCGGATTACCGTAGACCATCCCGATTTTCATTCTTGTTTGATTTAAGAAGACAACCGCCGTCTTGGTTTCGGCGATAACCCCCGATAGTTTTCTTAGGGCCGCGGACATCAGCCGCGCTTGCAATCCGATCTGCATATCGCCGATTTCTCCGGCAATTTCCGCGCGCGGAGCAAGGGCCGCCACCGAGTCAATAACAATTACATCTACTTCACCCGATCGAACAAGGGTTTCGACAATTTGCAAAGCCTGCTCTCCGGAATCGGGTTGAGAAATAAATAGTTCGTTGATATCGACGCCTAATCGGCCGGCATATTCCGGATCAAGGGCATGTTCGGCGTCAACGAACGCGGCAACGCCGCCTCTTTTCTGGGCTTCAGCGCAGATATGAAGAGCTAATGTGCTTTTGCCGCTCGATTCCGGGCCAAAAATCTCAACCACTCTTCCTTGAGGGATACCGCCTATACCCAGCGCCAAATCAAGAGATATCGCTCCGGTGGGGATTGCCCCGATGTTAACCGCCCGAACTTCTTTCAGTTTGATAATCGCCCCCTCGCCAAATTTTTGTTTAATCTCATCAATTGCTTCTTGAAGATTTTTTTTCTCTCTTACTGCCACGGGAATTTTCTTCTTCATTGTCGTATTTTGTTATGGATTAATATTGATGAATTATTTTTGTTTCTTTCTACTGGCCCTTAAAAGACAAACTATTTTTGGCGGCATTTCGCAGCCGGATCACGAAATACTTCGTAAGTCAAAAATCGTGTAACTTGATTCTGTTTTTTTAGAC
>CAZUEG010000049.1:0-5827 GCA_964619495.1 uncultured Candidatus Saccharibacteria bacterium
GCCACCCACGAAATGGCTGGTCAAAAATCAGAAAGTCAAATCTTGGAGCGGGTGAGCGGAATCGAACCGCCTTCTCGATCTTGGCAAGATCGCATACTAACCGTTGTACTACACCCGCATTTACATTTTCTCTATTATACCGCGTATCCACCCCTTAACCGTTGAAGCAAGCTTTGTATTTCCAGCAATTAAATGAAGGGTTCCGTGTGGTAAGGTATTCGTATCTCTTTTTCTCTTGCTTGCCTTACTGACCTGTAGTTGTGGGTGATAGAAATTCTTGATTGGCAGGTCGGTAATTTTACACCAGAAACGGAGCGTTTTTTCATAATCCATCATTGGATAAAAGTGAACTCTTGCCCTAATCGTTTCCTTTGGAATACAGCAGATTTCTTTCAAAAATCGCATCATTATTCTTATTATTTGTGGGTCAGAATTACTGAAGCGTATGCTCCACGGGTATTTTTTGTTTCCTTCAGCCCAGTATAATGCCGTACCAATTAGTTTGAGGTCATTAGTCGTTATTTTTTTAATCTCTTTTTCGGCAATTTCCTGAATATTTTCTCTTGCTAACAAAGAGATTAAGCTTCTTTTCTCGGATGCAATTTTGTTTAACTTAATCCATCTTTCGTGCGTTCTTTTCTTCATTTCCGCTTTCCTTACGAATGGTATTTGTATGTTTTTTAACCAATATGAAATGGTGCTTTTGGGGATATCGTGGATCTTTTTTATCTCACCATACGTTCTCCCTTTTTTCCGAAGAGCTATTACTTTATTTTTTAATCTTAGATATGAACTGGCCATAGTCTTGCCTAAAATATAACACGCCAGTCTATGTTTAGTCAAGAAAAAAGACCAATTTGTGCCGCGGGTCAGACTTGCACTGACGACACTATCTTTTTCAGAGATATGCTCTACTGCCTGAGCTACCGCGGCGTATTAAGCTGTAAATTGCGGTTATCCAAAGAATCGGAATTTCTCTTTGACCCATTGATGCCTGTCCGCCGTAGCCTTCTCGTCCTTTCGTAGTCTTGACGTAGGAGGAGACGAAAGGGGAAGCTACCGTGGCGTATTTCCAATAATAATCAATAAATAAAAAAGTGTAAAATTTAATCTTTAAACTGACTTGTTGTCCGTAGTCTTCTCGTTTTTCTGTGGTTTTAACGAAGGGTGTCGCGTAATAATTCGCCATCGGCAAATTAAACGCGATTACGAAGTGGGCGAGAGAGGACTCGGACCTCTGACCTCTTCTGTGTAAGAGAAGCGCTCTAACCAGCTGAGCTACCCTGCCATAAGACCCAAGGATCCTCTTTGTTACAAAAACATTGCGGCAAAAAAGGAAAACGGGCAATATCACGAAGTGATATTGCAAACCCTAAACCGCAAACAGCCTGCTCTGCGGCATTAAAATAGTTCCGGCCTCGAGTTTAAAGAGCACGCGCTTTGGGCGCGGATCTTGGGTCTGTATCCCCAATATAACCGAGAACCCTTTTTCTGGCAATAATTTTTTTTGCCTTAACTAACACCTCGATCAGATTAACGAGGCCGTAATTGTTATGCAAGTCGCAATTGGCCAACCGCCGGCGGTCTTTTAAACGGCATCTTTTAAAAAACGCAATGCGGATCCGATCGCAGATGTAATCATCAAGTTCGCTAACCAGGTGAAAATCGTTAGTTCTGGCATAATATCTGATAAAAGAATACTGCCGGCTCGGAGCGCATATTAGCCGGTTGATACCACCCACGATCTGGCGAAGGGATCGGTCCCGGTTCTTTTTGGTAAGTTTGACAATTTTATTTTTAAACTTATCAAGATTGTAACCGTCAATGGTTATTAATAATGGCCGGCCGCTCTCTTTTTTAAACAAATAACCAAGGTACTCAACAATAAAATTTCCGCGGTTGTCAGCCGCATAAAATCGATTCTCGCCTGAAACCATATTTAATTTCTTCAGGTAGAGTTCGAATTGGCTGAGAAAGTTGTCGTTTTTACTGTCGCAGATAATTAAGAAATCATCGACGGTCCTGACGAACATTGGGGATTTTGGCTTTAAATACGAGTCGACAAGCGACAAATATGCTTCGATGAGAATATTATTTATCGGTGTTCCGCGGGGCAGTCCGGCAATGCCCAATGCCGTCAACCGGTCAAAAAAAGAGCCAATAATTTTTTCAATACCATAGCTGATTGGCATATCCTTCAAAATACTCCATATTATCCGTCGATCCAGCCGTTCATGAACCTGGTCCAGATCAACCCGTAAAAGGCGATATTCTTTTTGGCGGTAATGAAACAGACGCATTAAACGAACCGCCGAACCGATTTTAAAATAAACACCGGTACTGGCCGGCCCTAATTGCGGATAATATATTTTCTTGAGGTATAAGTGCGTTAATCGCAGGATAATTTTTTCATTAATGCCGTGCGCTAATATCGGCTTGCGGGAACCATTGTTAAGGCGGATATCGGCGAACTCAAACCTATTGCTTTTTATGGACTCCAGCAAATTGAGCGAATTTTCTTTTCGATTTACGAAATATTCTTTCCATTCATTCATAAGTCGAGACGGTTTGAAATAATGGAGAAAAGCTTGTTCTAGTCCTTTGGTGGAAAAGAGCCGGTCGAATAATTTTCCCCTTAAGCGATATGCCCGCTCCATTTTGTGGAATAAACAACACGAAGAAATAAAGCCGAAACTGTGAAATATAGAATAGGGCATTTGGCGGATTCCCTTCTCGCTCCACGTGCCGGTTATTTTGCGGCGGATGTGGGATATAAGCCATTTGTCAATTTGCCGATATGGGCGATCGTTGCCGATTAATATAAAATACCTCATCCGGCTCTTAATCGGACTGTCAGCCATCAGGCCGGTAATTTCGTAAAAAAAGAGACTGAACAGATAACGATTGTTATTAAGACAACCCAAGGTCAGCTTGCGGTAAGCCGGCCTATTCATTATCTTCATCGCCTTCCGCTTAATCCTTTTAACTGTCGCTTTCTTTAAGCTTGCCTCGCCGTTTTTGAAAGAAAAGCCGATATATTCAAAACTATCTCCCGGATAAAGCAGTTTTGTCTTTTTAAAAGACAACGATAATCCGTAATCCCGCAGATTTTCATCTATGCTTCCCAATATTTTGTCGGCTGGGCCTTTGCCGAACAAGATAATATCATCGCCGTATCGGTAATATTTTACCGCTTTCCGCTGTATTTGTTGGTCAAAAGGCAATAGATATAAATTGGCCAAATCATTGACCGGCGATAGTCCGGTTGGCAAGCCGGGACCGGAAAAGCCAACCAGTAATTTAATTATTTGTATAATGTTCGCTTCCAAATAATACTCCTTTCGGGTGCTATTGATAACCGCCAACATCCTTGTCTTATCAATCGATTCATAATAGTTTTTAATATCTGTCTTGATTACCCATTCACCAAGTTGTCCTTTGGAAAATGCCATCGCCGACCGGATCGCACCTAGAACTCCGGTCGGATTATCCTTTTTTTTGCGGTAACCGATTACGTAGTCCGGAAGCATTGGCCCTGTTTTGGTCAGCAAATACCGATGAAGGTAAATGAGGATGATTTCATCTTTCAGCGTTGCGCTTTGATATACCGTGCGGTGCTGCCCGTTTTCTTTGGGGACGTAAAAACTTGTAAACGGAGAAAATTCATAACTCGCGTCGCCGAGAGGCTTGATGATCTTGTCGATAAGAAAATTGTTTTTACGGGATAGAAAGTCGCCTCGATCGGGAAATGCAAAGAACCGATCCGGCCTGCCATAGACCAGCCTCACTATCCCGTTGGCTTCTTCAATCGTAAGCATAAAAATGTTAGCACCCTAAAGCAAGCAAATATGATCTATTACCCGATAAACGGACAGATTCAGACATTACGCCCAATTTGCCTGAAAATCTATCGGGCTTTCGAATAAAGGCGCCCCTGAACCGCAATGCGCGGTGAAAGGTTAGGGCGCTAACAAGTAGTATCATATCACATTGATAATTAATAATTTAAATGATAATCTTGTAGTATAATCATCAAAATTTATCCTTAAAATCGATGCAAAGTAGCCGCCACAATTATTATTTTAGAAAAATATTTTCCAATGTGTTTTGCTCATTTGCCGGCATCATATTTGATGGTTAAGCTTGTCGGACTGTTCGGCGTTAGTTTTTCACTGCCGGAAACATTAACAATTCTTATTAGCGGAATCGTCCCGGATTTTGATTTGATACTCGGGTTTATTATGCGCCATGGCCACCATCGTCTTTTCACCCATACGCCGATATGGATGGTTATTATCTGGCTGATAATTATCGGTCTGTGCGGACTAATCGGAGTTGAGCTGTCACCAATGACAATGATTTTAATATTGTGCTCTTTAATGTTTCACCTGGCCCTTGATGATCTTGGTTGGTGGTTTCACCGCTTGGGACTACAGCGTAATAGTTGCGGTCCGCAAATAATATGGCTTTATCCGGTGCAAAAAATGCCAAATGATGAAAATCAGAACTTAAAAACAACATCTATTATAAATTATTGTCTGGAACCAATCCCTGGTTATTTTAAAAAATATCCGGCTAATCGTTGGACAGAAATCTTTATTATTTTAATGGCGATTATCGTATTCGTAATGTCGAATAATCTATGTTGAGTCTCGATCCGGTGATTCTCACCCTCTTAAGTATTCTTATCGTCAGCTTGATCTCCCTCGTTGGAGTTATCAATCTGGCTCTTGGGGGTCAAAGGATGAAGTCCGCCATTTCATTTATGGTGAGTTTTGCCGTTGGCGGATTATTCGGCGATGCTTTCATCCACTTGCTTCCGGAGGCGTACGCCAAATTGGGCGTGGGACTGAATACGGCACTATATGTGATTAGCGGCATATTCATATTTTTCATCTTAGAAAAATTTATGAGGTGGCGTCATTGCCACGATGACGAATGCGAACAACATGGCCACCCGGTTGCCGCTACGGTTCTTGTCGGCGACGCATTCCATAATTTTTTTGACGGAATGTTAATCGCCGCCAGCTATTTAATCACTCCGGAAATCGGTTTGGCAACGACCGTTGCCGTGGTCCTTCATGAAATTCCTCACGAAATGGGTAACTTTGCCGTTTTAATTCATAGCGGATATTCGATAAAAAAAGCGTTAGTCTATAATTTCATTTCTGCCTTAACCGCTTTTATCGGGGCAATCGTTTCTTTGATTGCCGGTTCGGGGATTAATAATTATTCATTAATATTTATGCCCATTACCGCCGGCGGATTCATATATATTGCCGGCTCCGATTTATTACCGGAATTGCATCACGAAACCCGCGCATCTCACTCAATTAGGCAATTAATAGCTATTGCCCTTGGGGTTTTCATTATGGTTTTATTAGCGCTAAAAGGAAACTGATTAAAATATGCCTGAATTACCGGAGGTGCAAACAATTACGGATTACCTGGACAAGAAATTAACCGGCAAGAAAATTACCGGAGTGTTGGTTTTATCAAAAAAACAATTTCCCCAAGATCCTAAATTAATAATCGGCGCTAAAATACTATCGGTCAACCGTCGGGGAAAAAATATCATTATCGGTTTATCAAGCGGCAGGGTAATGATTGTCCATTTAAGGATGACCGGTCAATTGATCCTGATGGAAGGCAATAAAGATCGATACGAAACAGAATGGCCGATACCCCTAAGCGGCGGGTCAGAGTTACCCGGCCGGTCAACGCGGGTAATAATCGATCTTAATGACGGGAAGCTGTTCTTTAACGAATTGCGAAAATTTGGCGCAATCCGAGTCGTTGACAAAATCGAAACCGATAGAGAAATCAG
>CAZUEG010000050.1:0-5768 GCA_964619495.1 uncultured Candidatus Saccharibacteria bacterium
AATGGCGACAAATAATCCGCTTACCATGCTGCCGATGAGCATTCCGCCAAGGCCTTCCGCCCCTAATACAAACCATCCGAAGATCGGTGCGACTAAGGGCAACAGAGCGGGAATCACCATTTCTTTAATTGCCGCCTTTGTCACAATATCCACGCATTTGCCATATTCCGGCTTGGCAGTGCCTTCCATTAGTCCTTTAATATCCCGGAACTGTCGCCTCACTTCTTCAACAACACCGCCGGCGGCTTTGCCGACCGATTCCATTGCCATGCTGGCGAAAAGGTAGGGGAGAAGCCCGCCGATAAAAATTCCCACCAGTAACCGAGGATCATCAATTAAAAACTGAATTTTTAGCCCCTGATTCTGAATTTCCTGGGTAAATGCCGAAAAAAGAACTAAAGCCGCCAAGGCCGCCGAGGCAATAGCATACGCCTTGGTTACCGCCTTTGTCGTATTGCCCACGGAATCCAAGGCGTCAGTTACCGCCCGGACCTCTTTTGGCAAACCGGCCATTTCCGCAATACCGGAAGCGTTGTCGGTAATCGGTCCGTAAGCATCCATGGCGATCACGATACCGGCTAAAGAAAGCATCGTCAAGGAAGCGATTGCCAGTCCGTATAAGTCGGCAATCGAGGTGCTGAATAATATCCCAGCGCAGATTAGGACGACCGGCAGAAGCGTCGAGCGCATTCCGGTTGCCAGGCCGGCGATGATGTTTGTGCCGTGCCCGGTTTCCGACGCCTTGGCAATATTCCTGACTGGGGAATATTTTTTCGAGGTAAAGTATTCGGTGATAAGAAACATTCCTCCGACCATCACCAATCCGGAAAGAGCAGAAAGATACAGGCTGGAGAAGGTCATATTCAGATTTTCTGCAAAACGGTTTAAGACCGGATAAAAGCCAATCGCCGCCAAAACGCCGGCGCCGACAATGCCCTTATAAAGCGCTCCCATAATATCTTTGTTTTTACCGATTTTTACTAAAAACGAGGCGGCAATCGAAGCTAAAATTGCCACCGATGCCAGAATCAGCGGTAAAAAAACTGCCACGATATTGCGGAATAATAAATCACCCAATACCATCGCCGCTACCAAAGTGACGACATAAGTCTCAAATAAATCGGCCGCCATTCCCGCGCAATCACCGACATTGTCACCCACCTGATCGGCGATTACCGCCGGATTCCGGGGATCGTCTTCGGGAATCCCTTTTTCCACCTTGCCGACAAGATCGGCGCCGACATCGGCGGCCTTGGTGTAAATTCCTCCGCCCAGCCGGGCAAATACGGATATCAAAGAACCGCCCAAACCAAGAGCGATTAGAGCGCTTAAATCCTTAAATAACAAATAATAGCCGGATACCGCCAGTAGCCCCAGGCCGACAACGAGGATCCCCGTAACGGTTCCTCCTTTAAACGACAAGTCCAGCGCCGCTGACAATCCTTGCTTGGCTTTTTCTGCTACCCTGACATTGGCTTGCGTCGAAATTATTATTCCGACATAACCGGCCAGTCCGGAGAATACGGCGCCAATTAAAAATCCAAAAGCTGCCCTATACCCCATCGAGATAAGAATTAGGGCAAATAATACTGCGGCGACAATTCCGATCGCGCGATATTGCCGCTTGATATATGCCATCGCTCCCTCCTTAATTGCCTGGGAGATTTCCACCATTTTTCCCGAACCGCTGGATGATTCGCTGACCTTTTTCGCGAGAAATAATGCGAAGATAATGGCGAAAACCGATGTGATAAGCGAGAAGTAAGCCATATTTGTAATGTTATGCCAATTCCGGCAATTTTAGTTGATAACTAACGGTTATACCCAAAATACTCTAATTTGCAACCTTGAAAGAAAATTTTGGGTACATAATCGGTTAACGAGAGTTGTAAACTCGAGTTAAGCGGGTATATATTAAAATATTAAATCAACATTACTCCGTCTCCCTCAACTGCCGCTGTTGCTTTTTTATTTTTTTCAGCTGTTTCTTTGCTTTTTCCGGCTTTTTTTCCTCTTCCGGTTCCGGCTTCTTTATATCTTTTGCTTTATCCTCATCCGCCACCTTCTCTTCTCCTTTGTTTTCTGCGGGCTTCGCTTCCTCTTCTTGTAAGGCCGGTTTTTCTTCTTCGACTTCTTTTTCTTCTTCCTCTTCTTCGTATTCTTCAATCATCGGATCTTCAGGACTGCGGACATCAATTTTCCATCCCGTCAGCTTTGCCGCCAAACGGACATTCTGACCGTCTTTTCCAATCGCCAATGATAATTGATCAACGGGCACGGTGACTACCGCCCGGCTTTTAGGAAGCACCCTGACTTCCAAAACTTTTGCCGGCGATAGGGAATTAGCGACGAATGTTTCCGGGTCATCGGAGTATTCGATGATATCGATTTTTTCTCCTCCGAGTTCAGAAATTACCGCCATCACCCGCGCTCCCCTCTGGCCGACTGCCGACCCGATCGGATCGACGCCGGGAACTTGCGAAAAAACGGCAATTTTCGATCGGAACCCCGCTTCGCGGGCAATTGACTTAATAACTACTTGGCCGCTGGATATTTCTGGAACCTCCAATTCAAATAACTTGGAAATCAGCTTCGGATATGCCCGCGACAAGAAAACCACCGGTCCTTTTGAAGTATCGTCGACGCGGACAATATATACCCTTAACCGTTGTCCGGGACGATAAAACTCGCCGGGAACCTGCTCTTCTCTGGGAAGAATCCCGAGAGTTTTGCCGATATCAAGAAAAACGCTTCTTCCTTCGATTCTCTGAACTACCCCGGAAACAACATCGCCTTCGCGGGTTTTAAATTCCTGGAATACCATGTCGCGTTCCGCTTCGCGGATTTTTTGCAGAATCACTTGTTTGGCGGTTTGCGCGGCAATCCGGCCGTAATCAGTTTTTGATTCTAAAGAAATTTCCAGCTCGCCTCCGGCGGCAATTTCCGGAACGATTTTTTTTGCCTCTTCAACCATAATATGCTTCTCCGGGTTGAAACGGACCCGCTTATCATCATCATCGATTTCTTTGATCTCATGATCTTCTTCGAGGGCGATAATTTCTTCTTCCGACAAAAGCATCGAATCGTCGACGACAATCTTTACCTGCCGAAACTCAACATCGCCGGTTTGGGCATTCAGCTTTGCTTTGATGATCTGCCCCTTTTTTCCGTAGTCTTTCTTGTAAGCGGCGGCGAACGCCGTTTCAATCGTCTCAATCACTCTGTCCATCGATATCCCTTTTTCTTCGGCAATTTGATGCATCGCCGATAAGAAGTTTTTTAAATCCATAAAATTGTTATTGCTAAAGTAAAAAACGATATTTCAATCGCTCGTAGCTTCGTAAACTGTTAGTACAGTCTAACAAAGATGGTTTTTTCGGTCAACCTCGCCGCAACAAAGTCTTGCTTTCAAATCAATACCGGTCGCCGACAGCGTTTTTCAGATGACGGATTCTGGCCCGCCGCGCTATCCGGTCAATAACAACGCGGATTACATCAATTTGCCACGGATAGTCCGGTTCTTTTTTATTTTTAATGAGCCATTCATTGGCAAGGCGGATCAGTTTCTTCTCTTTTCGACTATCGACCCGCTCTTCGGCGGGAAAGGAGTCTGTTCTCGGATTGTCGGCGGTTTTTACTTCCACAAAAATAATCGTCTGGTCTTTTTCAGCGATGATGTCAATCTCTCCTTTCCAAAAAGGGTTGCGGGTATGATAATTCTTTTCCAGAATCCGGTACCCGTTATTTTCCAGATATTCTCCGGCAATTTTTTCTCCCAAACTGCCGGTATCAGCATCATTTTTTGGATCGTTGTTTGCCATAATTACATTTTATCGCGACAGGAGAAAAAACCAAGCCCCTCCGTTGCCAGAGAGGCTTGTCGATCTAGTCGCCCAGGCTAGGGGGCGATCGCCAGAAGAGACCGTGTTGTTTTACCGTTCTTCACGGTATAACAGCAGACGGCCCCGCCGTTGCCGGAGGAAGCGTTGGCGTCGAGGGAGTATTTCCCCGGCGCGACGCCCCAAAAGGTGAATTGCCCCCAAGCGTTGGATTGAACCGACTGGCTCCATCTGCCGCCCAAGGGTTTCAGGTTGACCGCGATGTTCGGCACTGCCGACTCGCCACGGTCAAACTTTCCATTACCGTTGCCATCAACGAAGACGGTTCCGGTAATGAAGCCAAACCCGCCCCGAACTCCTGCCGGAGCGGCCGAAGCCATCAGCGGGCTGCCGAGTAGCAGCCCGATGATGGCCAAGAGAAATAAGTTTTTTCCCATAGGCCTCCTTGAGTCTGTTTATGACACAAGAACACGACAACGGTCAAGAATGGGCATAAAAAATTGACAGGCGCATTGCGTATTATTTATTGATATTGATATCCATAGTAATTTACATAAATAAAATCAAAAAACCGTCCCTCGAAAGTTCAGGACGACTTTTTTTGGATATCAAATCAATAGTTTGTGGAGCTCTGTCAGAATGCCGCCTTCACAACACACACGTTGCGTAACTACTTTATTGTCTGATTTAGTAAGTGGTGCAAATACAATACTCTTTGCTACTACTCTGACTGCACCAGTTTTGCGCCGGAGCCCATGGTCGACAAGATGACAAAACGCCGGTAGTTGTGTCGGGTACCATTTCCAGGCTGGTAACCATTATTGCCCCAATCGGGTTATTCCCCCCGTAATTATAGTAACAATATACTCCTCCTCCGGGACTTTTCGGAATAGCCGGCAAATATCCTGCCGAAACCAATTCTCCCATACTTTGATTATAATAGGACTGACCTTCGCAGGCGCCACAGCACGGATTATAATTATTGGGCATCCGGCCGTTAGCGTCATAGAACAGAGTGAGGGCCATGGAAATCTGCCGGAAATCAGAGATTTTAATTGCATCTCGCGCTTTAGCTCGAGCGCCATTTAAGGAGACGAAAATAATACTTGCCAGTACGCCAATGATGGCGATGACTACTAGGAGTTCGATTAGAGTAAAACCATTGCCAGTTTTTTTATCAGTTATCATTATTTACTGCGAGGGTAAAAATTGTTTTTGGTTGATATACCGATCAACCGGCATTACACCTCTCTCTTCGTTGCCACCAATAAACAGGAAAATAGAAATAGCGATAGCTAGTATAGCCAGCCCGAGGACAATAAAGCTTGCCTGTTTCTCGTTTTTTATCAAACCGCCGGAGTGGGTAATTAACCAACGAATTAAAGCCGGTGTTTCGGGACGTAAAATCATATCCGCTACCGGTTGCTTTGCCGGTAATCTGTTACCAGAATCAGGCGGGTTTAATGCGCCGCTTAAATCAATATCTCCTTTGTTCTCTTTTAAGCTCATTGGCTATTGTATCAATTGAGTTGCTGAATGCAATGATAATACCGAAATTCTGTTGTATAGAAATATATTGTGCTAATAATCCTTAGAAAAAACAGGATCATCGGCAGTAAAAAATAAAAACCAGCTTTCGTAAAAAACCGATTATACAATGCTAATATTTCCGAGAAGCTTAGCTCCTCGGAAAATACTTCCGTGGTGGATGTGTTACTCCGTAGCTTTAGCGAAGGGTGGAAAATAATAGAACAATAATATCTGTCCTGCTACGCTAAAGCTTCGCAGGACACTGCTTCTAATAAAATTCACACTTTTATCAAAGTTCAAATCATTGCGAATCAAAGTGCCTGCACTGCGTAGCCTTGGCGAAGCAGTGGTGTCTATTGGACGAAATCCGAACTTTCTTTGAGCAAAATCCAGAGGATT
>CAZUEG010000051.1:0-5658 GCA_964619495.1 uncultured Candidatus Saccharibacteria bacterium
TCTAAAAAGAAGCACAGACGATAAATTAAAGCAAGTAACCTTCGACGTCAGATAATAAAATGCTCAAAGAACGGATTAATGCCGATTTGTTGAAAGCGATAAAAAGCGAAAACGAAATCTCCCGCACTACTCTTCGTTTCCTCAATTCAGTTATTATCAATAAGGAAAAAGAAAAGCGCTACTTGCTGGTTAAGGCCGACCCTCTTTTAACTGAAGCCGAGATTGCCACAAAGTGCCAGCTGACTGATGAGGAAATTATTGATACTGTTTTTTCTGAAGTTAAAAAGAGGGAAGAGGCGGCAATTGAATACTTGAAAGGAAATCGTCCGGAACTCGCCAATGAGGAGAAAAAAGAAGCCGAATTATTGAGAATTTATCTTCCCGAACAGATGACGGAAGAAAATATAACAAAAGTTGTCGAAGCGGCGATTAATAAAGTCGGGGCAGCTAATCCAAAAGATATCGGAAAAGTGATGGGGTGTTTAGCGCCGCAAATTAAGGGCAAAGCGGACGCTAAAACAGTAAGCCGGATTGTCAGCGAGTTATTAGCGGCAAAATGAATCTACTACGGGCTTACGCCCATAGTATCTTCTTCGTCGCTTCGCGACATTTCGCCGCTTTGCGGCGTCCAGCTCGCCTTCTTGACTCGCTGGAAAATCTTCATCCCCGCCCTTACGGGCAAAGTATTAAGATTTAAATAATAAATTGGCAATGACGGTAATAGTCAACAATCTGACACCGGAGCCGGTTAACGGAAGAGGGATCGGTCGATTGATTAATAACGTCCTTTCCGCCGAGAATGTTAAAGAAAACAGAGACGTGGCGGTCACAATTGTCGGAATAATCAGGATGGAGAAAATAAACCATGAATACCGCCGCAGAAATTCGCCGACCGACGTATTATCATTCAATGAACCGGGTAAATCGTGGCCGAAATCCGAAAAAAACATAAAACTGGGAGAAATTATTATTTGTCCGGCGGTTGTAAAAAGTAACGCTAAGAGGTTTGGCGTTGAATATCCTGAAGAATTTAAGCGGGTAGTTATCCACGGCCTGCTTCACCTGTTGGGCTATAATCATCTTGACGATATGGCCAAAAGCAGCGAAAACATATACATTTATCAAGAAAAATACTTAAAAACGGCCGGCCGTCTGCGGCTGATTAACAATTAAGAATTGTCAGGTTATGGCAAAGTCCCGTTATTTTACCGGTTTAGATATCGGCTCCAGTGCCGTTAAAATGCTTGTTGCCGAACAAAGAGCCAATGCGGAGGAAATGGAGATTTTGGCGCGAGTCACCAAGCCGGTTTCGGGAATGAGGCGCGGGGTGGTGATTGACACCGAGAGAGTATCATCCGCCGTTAATAGCGCTCTTAAAGAGTGTCTTGATGTTTATGGCGTCAAGGTTGAAGACGCCTATATTAATGTTAACGGCAGTCATATATTTATCAATTTATCGCACGGTTTGGCATCAGTTTCCCGCGCCGACCGCAAAATATCTCCCGAAGACGTTGATCGGGTCACACAAAACGCCCAGGCGTTTTCTTTGCCCCTTAATAAGGAAATTCTTGATGTTTTTGCCAAAGAATATACCGTTGACGGCGAAAAAGGAATCCGCGAACCGATTGAAATGCAGGGAGGGCGGATCGAGGCGGACGTTCTGACAGTCGGCGGTTTTTCTCCCTACTTGAAAAGTCTGAATCAGGCGGTATTGGGGGCGGATTTGACGATTAATGAGCGGATTATTTCTCCTTTGGCCGCCGCTCGCGCCGTTTTAACATCCGAGGAGAAAGAAATGGGAGTGGCTATTTTAGATATCGGCGCCGGTACTTCCGGATTGGCGGTATTCGACGAAGGCAACTTAATCCACGTGGCAATATTTCCGATCGGGTCAAATAATATTACCGGAGATATTGCCATCGGCCTGACTACCGATATTGAAACGGCGGAGAGGATTAAATTCGAATTCGGCGCCGCCGCTTTGAAAAAAGTTAATAAAAAGCAGATTCGTTTGGCGGATAACGAGAAAAAAACAGATGGCGGGATGGTTATTTCCCGTAAATTGCTTACCGAGATCATCGAAATCAGGTGGAAAGAAATATTTGAACAGGTAAACAAAGAGTTAAAAAATATATCCAAGGCGGGAAAATTGCCGATGGGTTTGATATTAACCGGCGGCGGCGCGAATATGGCAGGAATTTGCGAATTGGCGAAAAAGAGTTTAAAACTTCCCTGCCGCTTGGGGACGATAAAAGGATTTTCTTCACCGGTCGATGATCCTTTGTGGGCGGTGAGTGCCGGGCTGGCGCTGACCGGATATGACGAAGAAGGCGGCAATGAGGGATCGCTGTCGGTTTTCGGATCGGGAGTCAGAGGATTATTCAAAAAACTTTTCAGTTTTTTCATTCCGTAATTCGAAATGTTCCCCGTTGACAGTCGGGTAGCTTTTTCATAATAATATGAAGAAAAATAACAAGAAAAATGGGATGGCAAAGAGCGGTTTTAATGTGTCTACGGTGATTAAAGTAATTGGCGTCGGCGGATCGGGGTCAAATGCGATTTCCCGGATGATGCAGTGCCGCTTAAGAGGGGTGGATCTGGTGGCCGTAAATACCGATTCTCAAGACCTGGAGAAGTCGCGGGCCCATAAAAAGCTGCGCATCGGCCAGGAATTAACAAAGGGCTTGGGATCGGGAATGGACCCGGATATCGGTCGCCGAGCGGCGGAAGAACAAAAAGCGGAAATCATTGAACTGGTAAAAGGAGCGGATATGGTTTTTATCGCATACGGCTTGGGTGGGGGAACGGGAACTGGCGCCGGGCCGGTGGTCGCCGAACTGGCAAAGCAATGCGGAGCGCTGACGGTGGCGGTGGTAACGATGCCTTTTTCCTTTGAGGGGAGGGCGCGGCGAACGGTCGCCGAAGAGGGTTTCAAAAAACTGGAGAGGAGCGTCGACGCTTTGGTATCGATAGAGAACGATCGTTTGATGGAAGTAATGGACATCAAAACAACGATCGATAATGCTTTTTGGCGGTGCGATGAAATATTAAGGGAAACCGTATCTGGAATTTCCAACCTGATTACTCTTCCGGGATTAATAAACATCGATTTTGCCGATATCAAAACAATTATGACCAATGCTGGGCCGGCATTATTCGGGGTCGGCCGCGCCACCGGAGAAAGAAGAGCCGAAAAAGCGGCGCAGAACGCAGTAACCTCGCCGCTAATCAACCTTTCAATCAAAGGATCGAAAAGGGTTCTGTTCAACATTGTCGGCGGAAAGGATATCAGTCTGGCGGAAATTGACGAGGTGGCGAAGGCAATCACTAAAGAAGTGTCTTCAGACGCTAAGATTATTTTTGGCGCGGTGGAAGATGAGGGGATGAAAAAAGGAGAGATGCAGGTAACGGTTGTTGCTACCGGATTTTAGGGTGTGGAAAACTTCCTTTTTTAAAGCTGATTACAGGCTATTTGACCGGATGTTTCTTGGTCTCTAAAATGTACTATGCTTGGTTATCATTAATCCTTAATTCAGACCGGTTTCCGCGGCGGTAACGGGTTCTATAAATAAAATGTCCAACAAAATCACCCAGGTCAGAAAACGGGACGAATCAATTATTGACTTTGACAAAACGCGCATCGAAAGCGCTGTTTTTAAGGCCTTAACGGCAACGACCCAGGGTGACGGCCGCCGGTCAAAACGGATTGCCAGCCGGGTGGTAAGAATAATTAACCGCCGGTTCAAAAAAGACGATATTCCCACCGTTGAGCAGATTCAGGACATCGTAGAAGAAGTTTTAATCCTCGAGGGCTTGGTGGAAGCGGCACGGGCGTATATATTATACCGGGAACAGCGCCGGCGGATCCGCGAAGCGACAACTTTGTTTGATGAATCCACCGAGGCGGTTGATAAATATATCAAGGAGCTGGATTGGCAGGTCAACGAAAACGCCAATATGGCATACTCCCTTCAAGGACTGAATATGTATTCAATGTCGGTCATCGCCAAAAAATATTGGCTGAATAAAATTTATCCCCAGGAAATAAGGGAAGCGGGAGCCAACGAGGACTTCCATATCCACAACCTTGACCTTTTGGCCTGCTATTGCATGGGCTGGGATTTGCTGGATCTGTTGCAACGCGGGTTCGGCGGGGTTGCATCAAAGATCGAATGCCGGCCGCCGAAACATTTCCGCACCGCTCTCGGACAAACGGTAAACTTTTTGTTCACCTTGCAGGGAGAATCGGCGGGAGCAAACGCGATTTCCAACTTTGACACCCTTTTGGCGCCGTTTATCCGCTACGACGGGCTTGATTACCTGCAAGTCAAGCAATCCTTGCAGGAATTTTTATATAATTGCATGGTTCCCACCCGCGTCGGTTTCCAAACCCCGTTTTTGAATGTCACTATGGATATCAAGGTTCCGAATTTTATGCGCAACACGCCGGTAATTATCGGCGGAAAGCCGCAAGACGAGGTTTATGGCGACTTCCAAAAAGAAATGGATATGTTTAATCGGGCGTTTTACGAATGCATGCTGGAGGGGGACGCTAAGAATCGGCCGTTTACATTTCCGATCCCGACAATATCAATTACCAAAGATTTTGATTGGGAAAATCCCCAGCTGGACATGATGTGGGAAGCAACCGCAAAATACGGAATCAATTATTTTTCCAATTTTATCCAGTCGGATATGAGCCCCGATGACGTTAAGAGCATGTGTTTGGGGGCAAACGAAGAAGTTGTCATTAAGAATTCCGGAAACATAAAACGGCTTTCCATAAAAGAGGTGGCGGAAAATTATAAGATTGCCGATTTCGACGCCGACGGTTGGAGCGATTGCCGTCAGGACAAAGGACTAAAGGTCTTATCGCTTAATCCAAAGACGCTTAAAACCGAATGGTCGCCAGTAAAAAGGTTTTTTCGCGTTAATGACTTTGAGTCGGTGGAAATCACCGCTGAAGACGGCAAAAAGGCAGAGTTTTCCACTAAACACCCGATCCCGATTTTTACTCCGGAAGGAATACAAATGAAATTTAGCCGTGATATCAAAAAAGGCGATTATCTTTTGACTCTTAAAAAGTCTGGAGATTCTTTATCTAAAAATTGCCAGATGATTGACGATTTAATTTTTAACGAGGCGACGGCAAAAATTATGGGTTATTTTATTGCCGACGGCAACTATCTTTTTAGGTCTGGCTTAACCCACCATCAAGAAGGAATAAGAGGAATGCGATTCACTTTTAACGGTAAAGATAAAGAAAACATCAATCTTTTAAAGGGATTGCTAGAAACTACTTTTAGTAAAGAGATAAAGGAGAAAAAAGATCCCCGTTATAATACTTATTATCTTTACCTTTACGATAGTAAATTAGCGCAAAAATTTTATAAGAACGGCTTTAAGAAATATGGCCGCCTGCCACAGATAGTTTTTAATAGTCCATTTTCTGTTATCAATAGCTTTTTAGAATTTTACTTTAAGGGCGATGGCTATAAAAAAAGAAAAGAAATTCACCTGAATGACTTAAAGCTTTCCCGCGATTTGGTTTTGTTATTTTCTCTGGTCGGACAGCCGGTAACCTATCATTTACGGAAAAATAGCCAAGTAATTCATCTTCAACGCGCCTCCTTCGAAACTAAAAAAGTGAATAATTAC
>CAZUEG010000052.1:0-5507 GCA_964619495.1 uncultured Candidatus Saccharibacteria bacterium
AATTCCCTCGCTTAAAAGCGTAAACAACGCTGGACAAATATACACACTATTTAGCTTGCCCTTATAGGATGTTCAACCCCGTAGGTTGAACATTTCACCGGTCGACCGCTTCTTGTATCTTTGAGAGCTATTGCGCCCACAAACCAGGTATTTATCATTATCCCCCAACTCATACAAAAAATTCGCAATCGTATTTTTTTTGTAGGAGTTCGTTTTTGATGACTTTAACGGTTTATCGCCCTATTCGGACAGAGCGCCGATTGCGTACAGCTTGTTGCCGGTAATATATAAATCGCCGTTATCGCCGATAATAATAAATTTTGCGCCATTGGCCGGCGGACCGCTAAAAGGATATTCCACTAATTGCATACCGGTAGGATCATATCCCTTTAACACCGAATAGTTAAACGTTTCGGTGACAACATATACCAACCCGTTGGCGTCAATCACTGGCGCCAAACCGCTGACGAAATCAATATTGTCTTTTTGCCATCTTTTAGTGCCATCGCTATTAATTGCCAAAAATGCCCTCCAGTCGCCGATTCGCGTCAATAAATATACCGCGTTACTGTCAGCTCCCAAAGAGAAGTTACTTATCCCCTTGCTATCCATTTCCGGCCACGACATTCCGCCGGTATCGGCATCAATTGCCGCTAAATAATCTCCTGTACAGTATACTCTATTTCCGACAACTACCGGACTTTTAATCTTTCCAGTCCCAATCTCGGTAGTCCAGCGAAGATTTCCGCTTCCAAACAGAGAATACAGTTTGTTATCGATACCGAAATACAGATTGCCATCGCCGTCCATCGCTAGAGAAGAAATTCGCTCTCCTTCGGATACGCTGATTTTGTTTCCACAAGTCGATAACGATTTATTGTGAAGCTGTTGATTGTCCAGGTCGTAAACCCAGTCTGTTGTCCCGCTTTCTTTTAATTTTATCAATGAGTAATTTGGCAGTCTGTCATCACCGGCCACACATCCGGCCAGTAAATATAACTTTTCCTCGCTAAATACCGGCTGAAGATTGCGATAATGAACCGCTAGGGGAAATTCCCATACTTTGTTTCCCAATTGGTCAATTGCCGTTAACCCCGTCCCGGAAACCGCGTAAATCATCCCGTCGTCGCCGATAGCAATACCGGTTATGTCTTTAATATCAGAATAAGTCCAATAAACCGATCCGTCAGACGGATTAACGCGATAGAGCCCGTCTTTTCCGCCGGCATAAATAATCCCCCCGTTGCCAATCGCCAATACCGATATTTGTTTATTTAAACTCCACTTGACGGCCGGTATCGTCAGTCCGCCGGTTATCGCCAGACCGGTTCTTTCTTTATTGCCCTGTGCCATTGGCCAAATAAACTGTTTTCTCCCGCCGGTTTGATAAGAAACAATATTGGAAAGCGGCGAATCGTCTTTTCCGTTTGCGGTTTTTATCCCGAAATAATAGGTTTTGTCATAATTCAGATATTCGATGGCAAATTGCTGGCCTTGCCCGTTAGCTTGAACGGCCGGCTCGTTATTTATCGGCAAAGCCTTTGCCCAATTATTTTCGGTTATTTCTTCTCCCGCCAGATAACGGATATCATACGACAAAGTATCAAGGGGATTATTGTTATCATCTGGCGCCGACCAGCTTAAAGAAACTTTGCCTTCCGAGCTATTTCCTGTATTAATCGCCAAGTCGGTGATTGCTTTTGGCGGCAGATTGGCATAAACGCTATTTTTTGCTTTCGGGGTGCCGTTAAGCGGATTTCCTTCCGCGTCAATTCCGTTTTTCGTCATCATATCGTTGTCTTTCCAGCTATCGGCGCTTGCGCCGTCTGATTGCGGATTAACCCGCTCCATCGTCGTTTTGTTATCGTTATTACCATTAAACCAACTGTCTTCGGTCTGATTAACAGTGTCAATTGCCGTTCCCTGGCAGTCACGGCGGGAATATAAAATAAGCTGGCCAGGCGAAGTGTTGTTTAGGGAAATCGTTGCGTCCCAGATATCGACAATGCTTTGGTTTGTTTCGTCTTTAACCGTATCCCGATCGTTGGCATAAACTAAGTATTCATTTGGCTTGATTTTATTGGTTATATAATCCTTGCCATTTATCAAATTAAGGCATTTAGCAGTATCTGCCCCGTAAATCGACCAATCCGATAAGTTGATTTCTTTATCCGATATATTAAAGAGTTCGATCCATTCGCCGCTCGTCGAAGCCGCCGTCCCCATCCAGGCAATTTCATTAATCACCAAACCGGTTGGCGCTACTTCTACGGAAACCGCTAACCCGCCAACCGGAAGCCATTCGCTCATATTTCCCGATTTGTCGCGGCCCTTCAACTCAAAAAAATATTGATGGCCGTATGCTCCGGAAAAATTATAGTCCGGCGCCGGATCAAAGCTCGTTTCTGACGGCTGATATGTCCAATTAGTTTTATCTTCCGAATAACGGAGAACAAATCCGTCAATGCCGCTGGGGGTAGCCGCTCCCCCGGAATCTTCTCCGCTCCAAGAAATGGTGAACGATGGCAGATACTGAACGGCGCTAATCGGCAAAAAAGACACTACCGGCGCGATAGTGTCTTTTAATGATTGGCCGTCATTTGGCGGATTATCGGAATCGCCTTGACCACTACTCAAGCTAATCTTTACCGTATCGCCCTGGGAATTAATCAGTGTCGGTTCGCTATTAAGAATAAAATCATTTTCGTTATTGTTAGTATCCGCCGGTTTGCCGTTTATGCCGCTTAATCTTTTCAGAGATTGGTTTGTCTTTAAGCCGCCAATCAGCACTTTTCCTCCCGATTCCGCGGCGCTTTGCGGCGGCTGTTTTTCGTCAGAACCGCAACTTTGCGGCAGACACTCCCCCCAAGCAACGCGGTCTTTAATATTACCGTTTCCGTCGCTGATAATTATCCCGCTGACGCCGCTTAGCTGGGCGGAAAAAGCGGCATCGGGAGCAATCCCCGAGATACTTCCCGCAGTTAGAAGAAAATATCCGTTAGCGGAAATCTTTTTTCTTGACCAGACAATTTTTTTGGCGGTTGCTTTATCCGCCGAATTGGCCAGCTTCAGACTAAAATTATCATCATTTAGAACAACATCTTTATCGGTCGGATTATAAAGGGTAATGTATTCATTTCCCGAATTATCGATCCCGCTTGCCGCCTCGCTAATTAGAATCAACGGCAAGCTGGTGTCGACAAATGTTTCCCCGCCAGATTGGCCCGATGAGCTTTTTGAAGACGAACCGCCACTTAACGCGCCGTTGTAATATATCGATCCGTAGCTATTTTCCTTCTTTGGCGTCCCGTTACTGGCGTTGCTGGTCTGCCAGTCGCGGTTGCTTCGCCTTTCCATCGTCTGTTTGGTTTTCTTGTCTCCCCCCGGCCAATTGGGATTGGCGACTGCTTTATCGCGGATTTGGCATTGGCTATCGAATAAATATAGTTCTTCTTCGGTATCGTTAAGCCGCCCGGTATAAATCTTATCGGCTTTAATTTCAAAAACCGCGTCGTCATTCGACCGTTCTAACAGATATAAGCCGGCCGAAGGCAGTCCTTCTCGGCCGAATATAATCTTGATTTGCCTGCTCTTATCGATTAACTGCCACCCATTGAGGTTAATTTCCCGACTGGAAACATTTTTCAGTTCGATCCATTCGTTATCGCCGCTGGCAATTGACCCCATCCACGCCACTTCGTTGATAATGACCGAGCTGGCTGATACCGATTGATTGTCAAATGAACAAATCACCGGTTCGGAGGAGGCGTTGTTTTCTTCCGGAATATTGTTTATGGCAGTTGTTTCCGGTTGGCCGGAACTCGCCTCCGCTTCTGCGTTTTTTAATGCTTCGTTAAACTCGTTGATTCTTTGGGTGACAACACCCAATTGGTCCGAATTGTCCCGATCGTTAATCGCCTCTTCCAGAGTTCTCGCTTTATCTTCAATATCTTTACTTGCCGAGTCGTCGATAATGATAGTTGTCTTTGATGGCGGAGAGTTATCCGGTTCCGGGTCGACAATCGCCGCGGGAAACCACTGATATCGCGAAGAAAGAAAGTTTTTTAATGACGATATCGCGCCATTAACCGCGTTTTTCGTCGTTGATATCAGGTTGGCGCCGGCATTTTTTACGCCTTCGCCGAGCGATTGGACGCTTTCGGCAAATTTTGTTAGCGATGATTTCAGGCGGTCGGCCAATGGTATTTGCTGGCTTTCGGCAATTTGCTGTTTTCTTACCGCTTCGGCAACCATTTCCGCCGCCTCAACGCTGAAAATCTGTTTTGCTTCTTCGGTAACGCCATTACTATCGGTATATTTACCCCATTTGTCCCAGAGAGATATAAATTCTGATTCTAATTGTTTTATCTTATCGATACTTGATTTTTTACCAATTAGAAAAACTTCATTTTTTACTATGCCCGTATTGGCTGCAAAACCCATCAAGTCCACGGCGTTACTCCAGGCAGTATCATGAGAATCGTTATTCCGCCGCGAATCAAAATAATACCAGATTCCATCATATATTTTCCCCTGCCGAATTACCTCAAAAGTGGAGAAGATGGCGATTGTTTTCTCGGTAATTTCAAAGCTTTCCAGAGATAAAGCGGCCATCGGCGAAGTTACGCTTTGTTTAAGAATCCGCGGCAGATCAAACCCCACTCCCTTCCAATAACTGACCAGATTCGTTTTATCGTCAACAACTTTTTCAAAAAACGCCGTCGCCTGCTGTTTATAACGTTGAGAAACAATCATATCTATCAGATCCAATTCATTAATCGCGCTCATTACCACCAGCCCGTAGCCGATATCGGCGGCCATCCCCTCGACTCTAAAAGTAAGGTTCATCGCCTTGGTTATTGCCTCATCATTAAGACCGGTATTCATAAATGTTTTAACGAGAGACAAGATGGTTTGCAGGCGATTTAATTGCTCGGTGGTGATTTTAAATCCCTTGGCGGAAACGGAAAAAGGAAAACAAAAACAAGCGATAATCATCATTACCGCCCAAAACCGCCTTATTTTACTAGGCATAATATTAAAATGGGTTAACTTGTACTTTTACCACTTGCCATTGATAATAATATCCTTAAGATATTCTTCTGATCCGCAAGTCAATGCATATATATGATCACTATTTTCAAAAAAATAGACACTCATGCCAACTAGATGCTTTTCTTCTTTTGTTTTGACTATTTCTCTATTTTGGATTTTTTCCCTAACAAAGTTACCGATCAGACCAAACTGATCAAAGTTGTCTTTCGCCCATACTAATAAATCTCTCCCCGATATACTTTCTTGAAATTGATCTATATTTAAATATCTCGGAGATTCTTCCTTACCGTATATGGAAATACTTCTAGCAACATACGGGCCTTCCGATCTTTCCGGTATATATTCAATACTCTCAATTCCCTTCCACTCCTTAGGGATCTTAAAACTATAACCGTCTTTGCGGTTGATGACCCGGTATTCGCCAAAGACATTTTTAACAACCGTTATCCCCT
>CAZUEG010000053.1:0-5463 GCA_964619495.1 uncultured Candidatus Saccharibacteria bacterium
ATTCTTAATGATTGAAAGGTGCGCGTCGCCGGATGGATTCTGCCGTAGCGATAAGCCCGCGGTACTGACCTGGCGATGATTTCCGCCAAATCGGTTGTCGTTTTTATCAATTTTCTATCTCTGGCGGCGACAATCTCTCTCGCAATCTTTCGGGAATATTTCTCTTCGCCGTATTCTCTGATAATCCTTGCTATTTCCTTCTCGCTTTCTTTATTAAGAATATCGGCTGCTGTTCGTTTTGTTTTCTTTGGATCAAAGCGCATATCCAATGGCTCGCGCTTACTGAAACCGTATCCCCTTCCGCTTTCATCAATGTGCCACGAACTAAATCCGAGATCGAACAGGATGCCGTCGGCTTTATCGATATTATGTCTCGCTGCGATCTCATCAATCTCGACAAAGTCGGCATTTTCTAAAAAGAACTTTCCGCCAACTCTTTGCTTTTCTATTACCGCCCCGGCTTGCCTAATGTTTCTCGGCTCGATATCGATTCCCAAATAGGTTCCCCGCCATCCGGCTTTCCCGGCAATTGCCGTTAAGTGGCCTCCTTCTCCGACCGTTGCGTCAATATACGTTTTCCCCGGCTGCGGATTAAGTATTTTCAGAACCTCATTTTTCAGGACAGAGGTATGCATTAACAGTCACTGCTTAACAAATTTTTATTATTAAAATCCCAATAACAAAATTCAAATTCACAAATCAATATTTAAATCGTAAAGCAAATGTTTTAAACCCGGTAGTTTTGAATTTTAAATTTTGAATTTGATTTGTCATTTGTTATTTGAATTTAGTGCGTTATATTCCCAGTTCTTTCAGTCTTTCCGCGATATCCCCTACCTCTTTTTCTGTTTTTTCCTTGTACTCCTGCCACTTGTCTTCATCCCAAATCTCGATACGGTTATAAACGCCGACGACAACGGCCTTCTTCTTTAATAGCGCATAACTTTTTAAGTAGTCTGGCATCAAAATTCGTCCCAGGTTGTCAAAAGGCACTTCCATCGCCCCGGTCAGCATCAGCCGGCCAAATCCTCGGGCATCGGCTTGGGCAAGGGGCAGTCTGCTTAATTTTTCGGCAAGCACTTCCCATTCTTTCAGTGAAAACAGAAACAAACACTGGTCAAGGCCCCGCGTAACCACCGCTTTCTTTCCCAATGCCTCGCGAAATCTAACCGGTATCGAAAGCCGTTTTTTGTCGTCTAGTGAATATGAGTACTCGCCGATGAACATTTCCTTGTCTTTTAATAAAGATTTATTAAATTCAAATAATAAAAGTGTAAAGCAAATTCACAAATCAACAACTAAAATCATAAAGCAAATGTTTAAATTATTTTTATTTGAATTTGACTTGTTATTTGTTATTGGGATTTGGAATTTTCGTATTAGTTATCCCCTTATTGGCTGACTTATCCCCACACTTTTCCACATCTATCCATTACAACTATACTTTATCCCACTGATAAACATGAGTCAACACAAATAAACATCGGCTTTATCCACAGACAATTCACACCCCTTTATTGTAAAAATTAGTTCCCCTTTAAACAAAAACCCCGGCAATAAGCCGGGGGTTTTACTCCAAATTCTAGCCAATATTCCTTTCACGCATTCGGATATAATTGACGGTTCTCGACAATTCTTTTTCCGCTTTGTAATGAGATATTGCCAGCTTTTTCCTGTTGACCCACTCATCGAATATCATCAGATATCTGCGAAATGCCCAAACAAGAAACAAAGCGATTGCTGAAGGAATGAAGATATAATCCATAAATTTTGAAGCAATGCCTGTGGGAATCGTTGTCGCTCCGGCAACCTGCGTGCGATTAACATTAATCGTTGTCGCGTCTGTAACTGCCGCCGTAACATTATATACTGTTACCGCATTAATCCAAGTTGAAGTTCCGAAAGCGAATTGCGAAGCGTCGGATACGGTCCCTTCAAAAGTCAGTGTTTTTGTCTGACCGACTGTCAGGTCGCCAATATTAATTTGGGTGATTTGATCGGTCGAATATATCCCGTCAATTTTTAAGTTGCCGGAATAATTAATTTTTGCCGGAAACACATCCCGGACAGTCATATTCGCTAAGCCGACGGTGCCGTTATTTTTAATTTTAACCATAAACTCCAGCTTTGCTCCCGGCTTAACGGTGATTTCGTCAACAAATACCGTGTTGTCCGTCAGGCTCCTGACTTGCTTAATCACTTCCAGAGTGGATGACGAAGAGGTGTTTACCGTTACGGTATCGGTCGCCATTTGTCCATTGGTGCCAAAGCAGGTCATTACATATGTCCGGCTGGCGGAAAGAATTCCCGTTGACTCCGATCCGCTAACGGCTCTTGATCCCGAAGCGCCGCTGGTGAAAGAGCAAGAAGAGGCGTTTAATGAAGTCCAGCCCAGCATTGCCGCCGCATTTACCGGAATCGATATTGTCCCGTCGAAACCATTGGCTTTCAAGTCAACGGTTGGCGCATATTGCGCGTATTGGCCGTTCACCGTTATTGTCACCCGGTTTTCCGCAGACAGGCTGCCACGCTGGGCAATAACCTTGGCCGTATAAGTTCCCGCTGCTGAATAGCTACAGGCATCAGCAACAGTAATCGGATCGCTATAAGTTCCATCGGTCCGATTGTTATAGTCGCTGGTAATATTTGTTCCGGTGTCGCTTCGATTGCAGTAAAAAATATAGTTAATCGATCCTGTTGCTCCGCCAAATACATCGGCTGTCAAATCCACGCCGTTTAATGGGGCCGTGCCGGTAGCCGGATTGGCGGTTAAAGATACGTAGAGCGATTGATCGGAAACGGTTACCGTCACCGAGTCAGACACGGAACTGCCGCTCACTCCATAACAAACTATTGTGTACGTCTTGGTGTTTGTCAGGCTTTCGGTTATTTCTGAACCGCTAATTCCTTTCGATCCCGACCATCCGTTCATTGCCGTACAACTCGTGGCGTTATACGAAGTCCAGGTTAAAGTCGCCGTATTGTTGTAGGGAATATTAATCGATCCGTCGTAACCGTTAGCTTTAATATCCACAGTCGGATTTTGTGTTGGTGGCTGTGTTCCTACGTTGACGTATACCGTATCTGAAGCCGATCCCCCCTGACCGGTACAGGTTATCGTATAGGTAACATTGCTTAGCAGGTTACCCGTCCCCTCGGATCCATTTAATGATTTAGTCCCTGACCAGCTATCAGAAGCAGTACAAACGGTAGAATTAGTAGAGGTCCAGCTCAGAATTACACTCGTATTATATGGGATAGTGATTGTTCCGTCATATCCATTAACTTTCAAATCCACGGTCGGAGCGGCGCTGTTTACGTTAATCGTTACCGAATCGGTAGCCGATCCGCCTTGACCGGTACAGGTTATCGCGTAAGTCATCGAGCCGGTCAAATTGCCGGTAGCTTCCGATCCGTTAACCGATTTTGATCCTGACCAAGCGCCGGAAGCAAAACAACTCGTGGCATTTGCAGAAGTCCATGTTAGGGTTGCTGCGGAATTGTAAGCAATTGTTATCGGCCCATCAGAGCTGTTGGCTTTGATATCCACGGTCGGAGCAAGAGCTGGCGGATTGATTAACTGCGCATTGATTGTTAAAAATCCTGAATTATTAAAACATCCGTCGCAGTCGCAAACAACACTGCCAATATTCACCTCGGCGTAACCGTCTCCCATAGTCATGCTGACAGCTTGCGATGTTCCATCGTGATACCAGGTTGCAGTATTACTAAATACCAACTTCTGGGAAGTAGTGGCATTTATCGTGCCGGTATCCGAGCCAGGCAAAACATTATCTGCTGACACCTGATAATTAACAACAATCGTTGACTGGCCTGTAGTGGGCGCGCTAAATCTTAGTCGGGTATTAGTTGCCAATTCATTCGGCATAACAGCGCCATTCCAGCTGCAATGGTAAAAAGCTTCAAAACGGACCGTGTCACCACTATTGGCCCAAATCGGATCAACCCACGACGGCGAGCCTTGGGTAATGTTTTTCATTACTAATCCCTCCCAATCTCCGCTCATTTGGTTAAACCGAAGCTCTGCCCCAAAAACAACGATCGGAAATAAACAAAAAACTGCGGCGACCCCAATTATTGAAATGTTCTTTAGTTTGTTCATATTATTTATCGATAATGTTAATCTCGGCATATATTTTTTACAAAGAAATATTGATAATTAATGTTGTTATTCCGAAATTTTGACAATTCGAAATAATACTGATATGCGTGATAGTATCACGACTTTCTTATTTTGTCAATCACTTATAACTTGAAAATATTAATATGTCAACAGCTCCCCCATGACGCCGTACCGTTTGTAATCTTTCCCCGGCGGCCAGCAGCTCAATAAAATTATTTTTTGGGTATCATTTTCCAGCCAGCTCTCCGGTATCTCACCCCCCTTATCAATTACCTGCCCCTCTATGGTTTGATAAACATACGTCTTTCCTCCATAAACGATGCGAATTTCATCTCCGGCTTTTAACTTGCTTATGGCGCTAAACACGTTGTCATAATTAATATCCGGCCAGTTTGATGGCGCACTGTGGCCCAAGATAATTGCCGCCCCGGACTCTCCGGGATTAACCGAATCCGAATAATGCAAGACGCCTTTTTTAAGAATCGCCAGATACGCGGCGTTGGTATTCGTGCCCGACTCAAGAATTGGCGCCCAAGAGTTTATTGCCGGAATATATATCGTGTTTCCAGCGGTTATTTTTTTCTCTGGATTTTGGATAACGGCCGGTTTTTTCTCCGGAAGCGGATTAGTGGCCGGCGCGACGGCAGGATTGGCATCATCTTCAGAGCTTGCGCTTTGAGGATTATTATCGGTTTCCTTTTCAACGGCGCCTCTTGCCAGCTGGCTTTCAATAATTCCGGAAACTGCTTTTTGGTCGAAAATCCAATATAATTTATTCCAATTAAACGACAACAGGGCAATTACAAAAAATACCGCAAAAAACCGCCATAAGCGCTTTTCCGGAGAAAATATGTCGCGGATTAATTTTATGAATTCACTTTTCATGCGGTTATGACTGTTTCTTTGAACGATAATTATTCTTAGAAAATAACAAATGAATGGGGAATAAATGTAATCAGCTGGGTCTTATTCATTAAAATAAATGCCACTAGTAGCAGTAACATTAATGAAGCGCGAAGAATCAAATCGCGGTGCTGAATGTTAATATGGACAAATATGTTTAACAATAGTGATATTGTCAAGAGTAGCAGAGATGCAAATACGACAGATTCCAGGATCCGGTTATATTGGTCAGACAGAAACCGGAAGAATTTATAAAGAAGCGTATTTTCGTTATTCTTGATCTCCGCTATCTTTTGCGACGACAAGGTAATCATTGAACTGATATCTACTGACACAAGATTATCGTCAATTGCTTCCGAACCGCTAATAATCGCTGATCCGTTATTAAGGGGAACGACCGGCGGATTTACCGATGA
>CAZUEG010000054.1:0-5373 GCA_964619495.1 uncultured Candidatus Saccharibacteria bacterium
AATACCAGATTTTGCTTCTTCGGTATGAACCAAAAAAATCCGCTTAAGATTCTTAATACGGCCGATAAAAGCCAGCAAATCGTCTTGTCCGGCATGGGCGCTTAATTCGTCTAAAGTAATTATTTTTGCCCTAACCGGATAGTTTTCTCCCAAAATCGTCACCAAATCATTCCCCTCTTGGATCTGCCGGCCCAATGTATCCTCTGCCTGATATCCGGTGATAAGAATTATATCATTGCGATTACTGATGTTATTTTTCAGATGATAAACAACCCTTCCTCCTTCGGCCATTCCCGACGACGATATGATGATTAACGGACCCGGCCGCCGGCTTAAAAGCATTGATTCTTTATGCGATTTGACATATTTCAAACTTGTAAACTGAAAAGGCGATTTATTTCTTTTACCAAAATCCTGCCAATAATCTTCATCAAAATCTTTTGTGTATTTTGGAAAAATAGCGGTAACGTTTTTTCCCATCGGGCTGTCAACGAATATCGGCAAAACCGGAATTGCCCTTTCGTCAGTCAGCTTGTGAAGAATATATACGATTTCCTGGGTCCTGCCGACGGAAAAAGCCGGGATGACAATTTTACTCTTTTTCTTTATTGCCTTGGTGATAATTTCTTTAAGCTCACCCAATACGTCGCTAAAAGGGCGATGAATTTTATCGCCGTAAGTGCATTCTGTTATCAGGCTATCAACTGATTCTTGAATATTTTCCAGCGCTCTTAATATCGGCAGAAACGGCCTTCCCAGATCGCCGGTATATGCCAAGGATTTTAGTTTACCTCCGTCGTTTATTTTCAATACAGTAAGCGCTGATCCAAGAATGTGCCCGGCGTCATAAAACTTAAAACTGATATTCTCGTTGAGTTTAGTCCACCTTTTTAAGTTGCGGAAATAAGGGGTAATAATAAATCGGTTCATTGTTTCCATAACGTCCTGATCGGTATAAATCGGCGAGCTTAATCGGTTTTGATTGCCCTTGGTTGCTTCTTGCTTTTGGATAGAAGCATTGTCCGCCATGATATATTGGGCAATATCTTTCGTTGCTCCGGTCGAGTATATTTTTCCTTCAAAACCGTTTTTTACCAATAGCGGTAATGCCCCGCAATGGTCAAGATGGGCATGAGATAGAATAACCGCATCAATTTCTGTTGCATTGAATGGAAGGGCGCTGTTTAATTTTTCGGTATCAATATTTTTTCCCTGATACAGCCCGCAATCCAAAAGCAATTTGAAATCACCAATTTCAATCAAGTGCTTTGATCCGGTTACCGTATTTGCCGCGCCAAAAAAAGTAATTTTCATATCCTGAATTGTAACAAAAAATCGCCTATCTGTCAGCCAAGTAGGGGCGATTAATCCTTTTACCCCATTGATGATTGCCAAAATAATTTTTGAAAGCCAGATATTCTTCCGAATACATGAAATCGTGTTTTTTCGGTTCAAAATTAGCAGCAATTAGCCAAGCATAACGGCTATGTTCGGGAGATAATCTGATATTTCCGGATAAATATTCTCCGCCGTAAACGACAAGAAGGGTGGGGTATTGTTTTTGCATGACCGGCTTGCGGTACACGAAAACAATACCGTCAAGCTCATACTTGATATTTTTTCTAAGCTCTTCTCGTATTTCCCTGTCCAGAATATTTTCCAGCGATACCGCACTTTCGGTATTATCAATTCTCCCGCCAGGCAAATCCCAAAATTTGCCGTTTGCAGTTTTTAAAAATAATACCCTATCCCTGCTTCTTAAAAGTATTTTAAGGGATATCCTGTAAGGCGCGAATCTTTTTTTCATTATTTTTCCAGAATGATTTTTGCGTCAACGGCAATAATGCCGTCCTCGTCGGCGAATAACGGATTGATATCAACTTCTTTAATCTGCGGAAAATCCAATATCAAAGAAGATAATTTAACAAGAGCCGACCTAATCGATTGAATATTAGCGCTTTTCTGGTTGCGATAACCCCTTAGCAAGGTGCCAATTTTTGTTTTATCAATTAAGCGTCCGGCTGATGCCATATTAATCGGCAATAACCCGATTGCCGTATCGTTATATACTTCAACGCCCACCCCGCCCGTTCCGAAAACAATAACCGGCCCGAATAAAGAATCTTTCTTAGAACCGACAAATAATTCATATTTCTTCGTTACCATTTTCTCGACTGTTATCCCTTTTATGGCGCCGATCTTTTCTGAATTTTCGGATAATTTATTGAAGATCCGTCCGACTTCTTTTGCGTCTTGGATATTTAATCGTACGCCGCCAATGTCGGTTTTATGCAGCAATCCCTCAATCTCAACCTTCATGGCAACCGGATACCCCATTTTATCGGCAATTTTTGTCGCCTCTTTCTTAGTCTTAACTTTATACATGGGATTAACCGGTATTCCGTAACTGGCGATAAGATTTAATGTATCGCCTCCGGTAATTATGAATTGCTGTCTTTGTTGATAATCGCCGATAATTTTCTCTGCGATATGTTTGTCGTGGTGACTTTCTCCTGAAACATCCGTTTTATAGAAATCACTTGCTTTTGTTGAATTATTTTGCCACTCTTGAAGCTCCAAGAAACACCTTATTGCCTGCTCCGGCGTACGAAATACAGGTATCCCGCTCTCAAGAAGAATATCCACACCTCTTCTGACCAAATGTTCGCCCATGAAAGAGGCGAATACCGGTTTAGTCTCTATCTTAGGTAGACTAATAATCGCTTTGGCAATTCCCTCGGTGTCGGTTATTGCCTGCGGAGTAAGAATTAGCATTATTCCGTCAATATCCGGATTTTTTAAACACATTTCAACGGCGCTTTGGTAATGGCGCGGCCCAGCGTCTCCCAGAATATCGATCGGATTTCCCTTGCTCCAGGCGGGCGGCATTGTTTCGTTGAGCTTTTTTATATCCTCATTGGAGATCTTCGCCAAATTGCCTCCGTGGCCAATTAAATAATCGGTGGCGATTACTGCCGGTCCTCCGGCATTGGTAACAATTGCCAAGCGGTTTCCCGACGCTTTTTTATACCGATTTAATATTTTCGCATAATTATATAATTCGTTGATAGTATTAACGCGAATTGCTCCGATTTTCTTAAATACCGCGTCGAATATCCGATCATCACCGGCAATCGTTCCCGTATGCGAAGCCACTGCTTTAGCGCCCTGAATCCCGATGCCGGCTTTCAGTACCACAATCGGTTTTTTTTGGCTGAAATTCCGAACCGCCTCCATAAATTTTTTCGCATCATTAACCGACTCCATGTACAAAAGAATGCTATTCACTTCCGGCCGGCCGTTAAAGTAATCAATTAACTCATCAAACCCGATATCAACCATCGAACCGATGGACACGAAATAGCTGTATCCGATGCGGTCATTGATGGACCAGTCAAGAAACGTATTACATAACGCGCCGCTTTGGGAAATAAAAGCAATGCCTCCGCTATTCGGCATCGACGGGGCAAAGCTGGCATTGAGCAGTAATCGCGGATTAATAAATCCAAGGCAATTCGGTCCAAGAATCTTAATGCCGTATTTAGTTCCCGTTTCTTTTATTTTGATAAATAATTCTTTTCCGCTATCTCCGGCTTCCAAAAATCCGGAAGAAATAATCACAACGCCGTCAATCCCCGCTTTTCCGCATTCTTCAACCAAACCAAGAACTGTCGGCGCCGGGGTGGCGATAATTGCCAGATCAATTTTTTCCGGCAATTCACTAACCGACGGATATGCTTTTTCTCCTTGGATAATATCGGCGCTGTTATTTACGGGATATACCTTACCCTTAAAACTGCTTTTAATGTTTTTGAATATCGAAAAACCGGCGCTGTTTTCCCGGTCGTTTGCGCCAATAACGGCAATCGTCTGCGGATTAAAGAATTTATCAATCTGTTTATTCTCCATACTTAATCAGATCTCTTATGCCGACAGATAATCTTCTAATGCTTTTTCGGTGATATAAACATCAATATTGTGGCCTTGCCCCTTTGGACAAAAAAACTGCATGGATTTTCTTGGCTACGCCACCTTCATAATACACATTTACTTCGTAAAGGGTTGCTGTTCCTTGTTTTATTTTATCCATCACTTCCATGTTGGCACCGGAAAAATGCAGTTCGGTGAGTCCATTTATACCGGTCTATTCTTTCTTCTATGGGTTCGTTAAAATATTTGCTTAAAAAATGGATTATCGCCGGCTTTCTTTCTTCGGTTTCCTTTGCCCATTTTTGCTCTATTGGCGATTTTTCCGTTTTTGGCTCTTCCATGTTGTTCTTATATTATTTTATTCTAATAGGAACAAATTTATTTATATCCAATATTATATAACATCTCAACAATCACCTCGAGAGGTATTCCCCTTAGGATATTATTATAGCTTCCCTCTATTTTCGAGGTGAATGTCGAGCTGAAATGACCTAGCGGATCATAACCCAAAGCATATGTCCGGAAATTCGGGTCTTCGTCCAGATATTTATTTATTTCTGATTTGCTGATTCTTCTAAAACATACATTGGTTACCACTACCCGCGACAATTCATTGCCGGCTGATGTGTTAATCATATGTATTCCGGTATAAAACTGAAAGCAGTTCCCTGAAAGAGAAGTTAATCTTTCGAGCCCCTCTTCTCTTGATTTCGGCTTCTCTAATATTTTGCCGTTAAAACAACCGACAGAATCCATTCCGATAACGATCGTATCGTTATTACTCTTAGCAACAGCTTCGGCTTTCATTTTAGATAATATACCCACTAGTTTTTTGGGGTCGGTTCTTTCAACCAGAGACTCATCGACCTTGCTTCCTTCTGCCATAAAATCAATCCCCAGAAATTTAAATGCTTCGATCCGGTATGGTGATATTGTTGCCAATATTATTTTATGCATTGCTTTATTTTTTTATTATTTATTTAGCCAAGTAACTGTTATTTGTAAAACGGTGGCAAATGACACCCATAATAGATACGGAATATTAACATAAACCACCCATCGCATCTGCGGCCAAATAGCGATAAACGACCAGATAATCGTTACTAGAACAAGAATGATATCAATCGCCGCCAGAAGATTATTCTTTAACCCGAACTGTAACGGCGTAAAGGCAATATTAAATAGCAGATTGAGAATAAACGGCAAAGCAATAATCCATGGCAGTTTGCCGTTGGTTACCTTATAAAACACCGATCCGAAGGAAACAAGGATTATCGCGTATAGAACCGTCCATACCGGTCCAAATAGCCAGCTTGGCGGCGCCCACAACGGTTTTGTTAACATCTGATACCAGTTGTATGCATTGTTCATAATTTTTTGTTGCTTTGACTATTTTATCATTTTTCAATCCATTTACCAATCACGCAAGGCCTATCTTAAAAA
>CAZUEG010000055.1:0-5300 GCA_964619495.1 uncultured Candidatus Saccharibacteria bacterium
AACCTTCAACCACTGGCTTAAAAGGCCATTGCTCTACCATTGAGCTATGGGGGCAGACGACGAATTTGAAATGATTAATTTGAAATTTAAAATTATCTATAATTTATTAAAAATTTCGAATTTCAAATTATAAATTATTGCCTATATCCCTTCTCTCCCTAATTCTTCCAACAATTCTTTTTGCCGGCGCGTGAGCTTTGCCGGAGTTTTGACGGTTATTTTTACATATAAGTTACCTCTGCCGTATCCGGAAAATTGGGGAACGCCCTTTTGCGAAATTTTGAATACTTTTCCCGACTCGACGCCGCTATGGACATTCATAATCATCGCCACGCCCTCCAGCGTCGGAATTTCCACTTCGCCTCCCAAAGCCGCCTGTGAGAATGTAATGTTCTTTGTCGTATAAAGATCATCCCCCTTTCTAGTGAATATCTTATCCTCTTTTACGAAAATCCGCAAATATAAATCACCCGGTTTTCCTCCCTTTTTACCCGCTTCTCCTTTGCCGACTGCTTTTAAAACCTGATTGCTGTCGACGCCGCCGGGAATATTAATCTTTATTTTACTCATTCCCTTAACCCGTCCTTCGCCTCCGCAAACATTGCACGGCTTGGACGGTTTGCTTCCTTCCCCCTGGCATTCCGGACAAATAACCATCCGCGCGTACGACCCGATTACCGTTCTCCTCACTTGCTGGACTTCGCCGGCGCCGCGGCAAGTAGAACATTCATTTCTTGCCGTACCCGGCTCGGCGCCACTGCCCTGGCAACGCGCGCAAACAACGTAGGTATTTAAGGAAATATCTCTTTCTGAACTTTTAAGAACTGATTCCAGGGGGACTTCGATATCAACTTCGATGTCCTTTCCGTGCTTCAAATCATGCTTTTTAGCTCCCCCGCCGCCAAAGCCGAACACCTCTTCAAAAATATCACCGAGGTCGCTGGCATTAAACTCGTCATCGGTTGCTTGGCCGGAAGATCCCCATCCGCCCCACCGGAATCCGAATCCTTGGCCGTCATATTCGGGTTGTCCCTGGTTTTCGCCGTCAAAAACCTGGCCGTACCGGTCATATTGCTGTTTTTTTGATGTATCCGACAACACCTGATACGCTTCGTTAATTTCTTTAAACTTACCGGCATCGCCGCCTTTATCGGGATGGTATTCGTGGGCTAATTTCCGATAAGCTTTTTTTATCTCGTCAGCCGAGGCGCCCTTGGATACACCTAATACGTGATAGTAGTCCTTCATCAGAATTACAAATTTTTAATTTGAAATTTTTAATTTTTAATCAATTTCTAATGATTTAATGATTAAATTATTTACACATTAAAACATCAGATTATTTTAATTTCATTTCAAATTTCGAATTTCAAATTATTTAATTATTTTTCCTTCACTTCTCCTTCTTCCACCGGTCCTTCTCCTCCGGATTTTGGCTGTTCTCCTTGCGGATTCTGCGCACTATCCGCCGGGTTATTGGCTTCCGGACCTTTTTGCTGATAGAGTTCGGTGCCGACTTTCTGAATCAGCTGTGATAAATCTTCGGTTTTTGCCTTAATGTCTTCCACCAAATCGCTGTCTTTTACTTTTTTCAGAGCTTCAATTTTTTCTTCGATTTGCTTTTTAGTATCGGCGCTTACTTTGTCTCCGGTATCTTTGAGTGTTTTTTCGACGGTATAAATAAGACTTTCCGCGCCGTTGCGCACTTCAATCAATTCTCTTTTTTTCTGGTCTTCGGCGGCATGAATTTCCGCTTCTTTTTTCATCCTTTCCACCTCATCTTTTGAAATTCCCGTAGACCCTTCGATTTTGACAGTCTGCGCTTTGCTGGTCGCTTTGTCTTTAGCGGTAACATTAAGAATCCCATTGGCATCAATGTCGAAAGTTACCTCAATTTGAGGAATCCCCCGCGGCGCGGGCGGAATGCCGTCAAAAATAAACTTTCCCAGAGTTTTATTGTCGTTTGCCGTCGGTCTTTCCCCCTGAAGAACATGGACTTCTACCGATGTCTGGCTGTCGGCCGCCGTAGAAAATACTTGCGTTTTCGCCGTCGGTACAGTGGTATTTTTCGCAATCAAAACCGTACTGACGCCGCCTAAGGTTTCGATTCCCAATGACAGAGGCGTCACGTCCAATAGAAGAACGTCGCGCACTTCGCCCTGTAAGATTCCTCCCTCAATCGCCGCTCCGATTGCCACAACTTCGTCGGGATTAATCGATTTATTCGGCTCTTTGTTGAATAACGCCTTGACCGCTTCTTGGATCATCGGCATTCTGGTTTGTCCGCCGACTAAGACCACTTCCTCGATGTCTTTCGGTTCTAATTTGGCTTCTTTCAGGGTCTGCTTCACTAACTCAATGGAACGGTCAATATATTCATGGACCAGCGATTCCAGCTGGCTGCGGGTAAATTTATAGTACAAGTGTTTCGGACCAGACGCATCGGAACTGATGAACGGCAAATTAATGTCCGTTTCCATCGCCGTCGACACTTCGATTTTCGCTTTTTCTGCCGCCTCTTTCAACCGCTGAAGCGCCAGCTGGTCTTTTGACAAATCAATTCCCTGGTCTTTTCTGAATTGATCAACAAGCCAGTTGATTATTTTCTGGTCTAAATCGTCACCGCCTAAATGAGTATCTCCTCCGGTCGCCTTGACTTCAATTGTATCGCTGGACACTTCTAAAATAGATATGTCAAATGTTCCCCCGCCGAAATCATAAACGATAATTTGCTGATCCGTTTTCTTATTAAGGCCGTATGCCAGGGCGGCGGCCGTCGGCTCGTTAATTACCCGGCGGACATTGAATCCAGCGATTTCTCCGGCGATTTTCGTTGCCTTTCTTTGGGAATCATCAAAATATGCCGGACAGGTAATTATCGCTTCCGTTATTTTCTCTCCCAGCTTTTCTTCGGCATCCTGTTTCAGCTTCTGTAAAACCATGGCCGATATTTCCGGCGGCTTATACCATTTATCCGCCATTTTCACTTCCACCCCTTTATCGTCTGATTCGCGAATCTCATAGGGCATCAGTTTTTTATCGCGCTGTACTTCCGGATCGCCAAACCTCCGGCCGATTAGTCGCTTAATGGAATATAGGGTGTTCGCCGGATTGGTTACTTGCTGCCTTTTCGCTAAAACCCCCACTACCCGCTCCCCGGCTTTCGTGGTGGCAATTACCGAGGGAGTCGTTCGCGCTCCTTCTTTATTTTCGACAATTTTCGCTTCGCCGGCTTCCACGACGGCCATCGCCGAATATGTCGTTCCCAGGTCAATACCTAATATTTTGGACATATTGTTTTAGTTTTCAGTTTACAGTTTTCAATCAGTTTTCAATGAGTCAGTTTTCAAACAACCAGCTAATAATTTGTTTGGTTAATTGAGAACTGATAATTTATTGAAAAATGAAAATTGAGAACTGAGAACTGGATATTTAATATTATCTATATATCTGTTATTTATTTTGACTGCCGGGATGGAATCCCAATATTGGTTCTGAATTATTCTCTCCCTCTTTAATAACACCGAATTTACTTTCGTAATTGGCAATATTTTGCGTTAAGGCGTTGATTGTGCTTTTTAAATGCGCCGGACTCATAATAATCCGTGATGCCAGAATCCCTTCTGGCCTAAACGCCGTAAAAAAATCTAACACGAACTCGTTTTTCGTATGGCTAACCTGCATGGCGTTGGAGTACGACCCTTTTAATTGCTCATCGGCAATTTTGATTTTTAATCCTTGATCGTTATTTTTATTTTCTGCGTTTCTGTTTTCATTTTCCATATTTTATTTGTGGTTAAGGCGAAGCCTCAACCACTATTTAATTGTTTATTTTCCAGGCAACCCCGGGGGTTGCCTGGCTCAATGCAAACTGCTATTTAGCCAGTTTTACTTTTGCCGGCCGGATCACCTTTCCGTTAAGTAAATATCCTTTCTGCACTTCTTCGATAATAACCCCCGATGACGCGCCGGCCTTATCCTCTTCGGCAACGACTTCATGAAAAAGCGGATTAAATGTCTGGTTAAGAGCGGCAATTTCCGTTATCCCGATATCTTTAATAAAATCGGCAAGCTGGCTTTGAATCAACATCAGCCCCTTGATATGGATGTTTTCCATTAAATCATCGGGGATCGCTTTTTTTGCCAATTCGAAATTGTCGAGAATCGGCAGGAGTTTTAAAACGAATATCCCGCTACTAAAGCTGACAATCGCCTCCATTCTCGCCGCTTCTTCTTTTTTATAATTTTGAAAATCCGCTCGCGCCCTTTGCCAGCCCTCCAAGTATTCTGCTTTTTGGGCGGCGCATTCTTTTAGCGCTTCCTTCAGTTCTTCAACGGTTAACGGCGCTTCGGTCTCTTTTTGCGGCGTTTCGTCTGTTTTTTTCCCTTTATTTTCTTCGTCCATCGTTGGTAAGTTCTTCCATCATTTCCGAAAATGAGCTCAGGATTCCGATATTTTTTTCATATGCCATCCTTTTCGGTCCGATTAATGATATCGTGCCGCGCTTTTTTTTCGGAAAACTGCATGAAGAAGATATTATGCTAAAACCTTTGACCTTTTTTCCGAACGGCGCTTCTCCGCCGATATAAATAGTAATTCCCGCCTGTGTTTTGTCGCATTCCTGCTGTTCGTTGAATATTTCATCGATATTATCTTCAAAGTCGCTGATAAAATTGGCAAGTCCGTAAATTGCTTCGCGGTCGGCAAATTCCGGTATCCTCACGATATTTTCCCAGCCCTCTTTAAATACCCGATCCTCTTCGGGAAAGCTTACTACCGCCATTATCGACGACATCTCTGACAACATCTTAGTAAATGATTGCCCAAATCCCCAAAAATCATCACCTTCCTTGTCTAATAAATCTCTTAACTCTTTCGGCTCTCTTACTTTTAAGTTTTTTTCGTTTAATAACTTATCAACAAAATAGCGGTATCCTTTGTCGGTTGGTACCCGCCCAGAAGAAACAAACGGCTGGAAAAGATAACCGGTATCGGTTAATTTTTCCATTTCAATCCTAATCATTGCCGGCGAGATATCGAAATTGTATTTCTTTTCCAGAAGACCGGAAGAAACCGGTTCCGCAGAATCGATATACTCTTTGATAACTTTTTCTAGTATTAAATTTTGCCGGTCTGTTATTTCCATTGTTTTATCCCAAGGTTTTACTCCCACCATATTAACAAAACCAAATTAGCAGTCAAGACCTTCGACTGCTAATTTATCGCTTTTCATATTGGCTGTCAAGGGTTGAATTTGAAATTTGAAATAAAACTAAAACACTAGACTTAAATCCTAAAC
>CAZUEG010000056.1:0-5236 GCA_964619495.1 uncultured Candidatus Saccharibacteria bacterium
AGTAAAGATTTTTTTTCTCCATATTTTGGAAAGCATAGGAAGATTAGAAAACTTTACTAGGGGGATTTCTCAAGAAAAGTTTTTGAAATCGGAGTTGATTCAAGACGCGGTAACAAGACGCTTAGAGATTATCGGTGAAGCGGTAAAAAATCTTCCCGTTGCTTTTAAAGAAAAACACCCCGAAGTTGAATGGAAAAAATTAGCAGGAATGAGAAATATTCTTGTTCACGAATATTTCGGCGTTGACCTAAAACTTGCTTATAGAATCATCAAGAAAAATATACCTGAATTGAAAGTTGCGATTTCGGAAATTTTGAAGAAGCTTGTTGAGTAAGCAGATTTTTTAAAAGTTCCCGAGGTGGACAGACAAACTTTATTATTACCGGCGATTAAGGCCGGTTTTTAGTTGTAAGTTAGCGTTTGAGTCAATTTTTTGATAGGATAGACTAACAAATTAAATGTAATTCAATCATGAAGATTACTTTTTTCGGGACAGCCGCTGACAGTTCATACCCTTTAGCCTTTTGCCGGTGTGATTATTGTAATAAAGCCAGAGAACTTGGGGGAAAGGATTTTAGAAAAAGATCATTAGTAGTAATAAATGATGATTTATTGATAGACTTAGGGCCGGACATTGTGTCGGCTTCTTTCATGTATAACAAATCGATTGCTGATATCAGATATTGTCTGCAAACACATTCTCATTCTGATCATTTTGATGCTTCGCATCTCTCAACGAGAATACCGGAATATATGGGCGTAAATACCCCGTTTCTTGAAATTTATGGTTCCGAGGCAACGCTTAAAAAAATGTCAGAAACGTTAAAGAGTCTGGGTTATGGGTCTGATTTGTTTAATCAAAAAGAAAAAGAACGAATGAACGTAGAAGTTTTTCCAGTAAGATCGTTGCAGTTTTTTGAGGTCGGAAAATACAAAGTAACAGCCTTTTCGGCAAATTATGACAAATCGGTTGATCCGCTTTTATATGCCATTACGGAAGATAACTGCACGGTTTTTTATGGCGTAGACACCGACACATTTCCAGAAGAAACATGGAACGGGTTTCATGAGAAAAAATTAAAGTTTAATATGGTTATTTTAGACCATACCTATGGACCCAATGCCGATAACGGTAGCCATCTTAATGCTAATAGATTTATAGGACACATAAAAAGAATGAAAGAAGAAAATCTGTTGGAAAAGAATGCTCGTATTTTTGCCACCCACATATCGCATGAAGGGAATCCAAATCATAACGAATTAGTCAGTTACGCAAAAGAACATGGCTACGAAATAGCATATGACGGACTTGTTATTTGAGAGTTTATAAAAATCGTTTAAGTAATAATATAATTTTTTTGTTTGTTTATGTCATTCTCTGTCGGAATAGTCGGCCTGCCGAACGTGGGGAAGTCAACCCTTTTTTCAACGATTACGAAAAAGCAGGTGGACTGCGCCAACTATCCGTTTTGCACGATCGATCCGAATATCGGGACGGTTATCGTGAACGACGAGCGAGTGAATCAGCTGGCGGCGCTTTTTAATTCCAAGGAGTTAATCTATCCGACGATTAAATTTGTTGACATCGCCGGTCTAGTAAAAGGCGCCAGCCAGGGTGAAGGCCTCGGTAACCGTTTTCTGGCCCATATTCGCGAAGTGGAAATGATCGTTTATGTGTTGCGTGCATTTAAAAACGACAAGATTGTGAACACGATGTCGACGGTTGATCCGATAAAAGAAAAGGAGATTTTAGATATGGAATTAACGATTAAAGACATGGAAACGATTACTAAGCGGCTTTATGATTTGAAGGGAGAGATGAGAACTGGCAAAAAAGAAGCGATTGAAGAAGTTGATGTCTTGAAACGGGCTGCCGGTTTTTTGGAAAAAGGAATAGTATTGGCGGAAGGTTCGTGGTCAAAAGAGGATAAAAAAATATTAACTCCCTGCCAGTTATTGACGATGAAACCCCGATTTTATCTGTTGAATGGAGCGGAAGAGGAAATTTCCCGAGAAATTATCGGTGCTTTTAAAGAAAAAAACTGGCCATATCTGGTGATGGATATTCTTACCGAGTCGGAACTTGATAATTTAACTTTAGAAGAAAAGAAAGAATTAAACCTGCCGCCGTCCGGTCTCGATACCCTGATTGCAAAATGCTACGAACTTCTTGATTTGATTACATTTTTCACCGCTGGGGAGAAAGACAGCCATGCCTGGACTTTAAGAAGAGGAAGCAAGGCGCCGCAAGCCGGCGGAGCAATTCACAGCGATTTTGAAGAAAAATTCATCCGCGCCGAAATCATTAATTATCAAGACCTTATTAATTCCGGAGGATATACCAAAGCGCGGGAATTGGGGCTAATCCGGACTGAAGGCAAGGAGTGTATCATTCAAGACGGCGATGTGATTGAAATTAAAATATAGTTTAAATCGCCGTAAACTGTGATATTATAAACAATCATTAACTAACAATAATTCATATGTTAATCATCTCCCGCGATCAGGTTAAAAAGATTATTCCTTTAAGTAAAATTGGCGATGTTGTGAAAGAAGTCGAAAAGGCGTTTTTGGATTATAGTAACGGCGGGGTGCAAATGCCGCCAAAAAATTATCTGTATTTCAAAAAATACAACGGCGATCTAAGAATTATGCCGGCATATTCCGATGAGCTTGATGTTGCCGGAACAAAAATTGTTAATGTTCACCCCGACAATCCGAAGAAGAATATGCTGACGGTAATGGCGTCAATCCTTTTAAATGATGCCAAAACAGGCATCCCGATTTCTTTAATGGACGGAACATATATTACGGGAATGCGAACGGGGGCGGTAAGCGCCGTGGCTTCAAAATACCTAGCCAAAAAGGACGCGAAAACGCTGGGAGTAATTGGTGCCGGCCAACAGGCGGTTTTTCAGATTATGGCAATATTAAAGATCCGACCGATAAAAAGGATTCTTGTAGCCGATGTGCGTCCGGAAGCAATCAAGGCCCTTAAAAACACTCTAATAAAAGAAAGGGTAAAAATCGAATCTTCTAGCGCCGAAGAGGCGGCAAAACAGGACATATTGGTGACCGTTACTCCAGCGAGAGGGCCGGTAGTGAAAAGGGAATGGATTTTACCGGGTACGCACATTAATGCTATCGGCGCCGATGCCGAGGGAAAAGAAGAACTGGACCCGCAAATTTTGAAAGATGCTAAAATTGTTATTGACGACCGGGCGCAGGCGACCCATTCCGGGGAAATTAATGTTCCCTTAAAAAACGGCATCATCACGGAAAGCGATATTTATGGAATGCTTGGGGAAATCATCAGCGGGAAAATTGCCGGCCGGGTCAATGATAAAGAAATTACAGTGTTCGATTCTACCGGATTAGGAGTACAGGATCTCTATACCGCCTATTATGTGTATCGCAAGGCAAAAGCCGGCAAGATCGGCAGGGAATTTAAGACGATATAATTAACATTTATTAGTTTTCAGTTCTCATCCGTCAACTGGCGGACCAGTTCCCAATAAGTTTCCAGTTCTCAATGTTACAAACTATTTTTCGTTGTTCGAAAACTGATTCATTGAGAACTCATTGAAAACTGAAAAATGAAAATTGAGAACTTGTCACTATGCCTGTCTTAATAAATTTCAAAATTTGCGATAACTCTGAAGCCTACGACGGCATCACGGCTTGTCCGGTGGGGGCTTTCCATTGGGATAAAAAGAAAAAAACGATTGCCATTGATTCAAAAAAATGCGTTAATTGCGGAAAATGCGACGGCGCTTGCCCTATTGGAGTCATAAAATTCTGCCGGACAGACAAAGAATATAAAAAAGCAAAAGAAGAATTAGCCAGAGACCCGCGCCGGATAGCTGATTTGTTTATTGACCGTTATGGAGCGCAACCGGTCAGTAATTCTTTCCAAATTTCTCAAAAATCACTAAGCAGGAGACTGAACAGTAAAAAACCGGTGGCAGTAGAACTTTATAACAACGAATCAATCAGATGCCTTTTGAGTTGTATTCCGGCGAAGGAGTTATTGGCCGGTTTTTACGGCGGTTATGAAAAATGCCGGATAGAGAACAAAGGCATTCTTGGTAAATATAAGGTAAAAACTCTTCCCAGTTTGTTGTTTTTTGAAACTGGCAAGCTGATCGGTAAAATCGGAGGCCACTACGACGTGAAGGATAAAGATAAATTAATAAAAAAAATTCAGGCAATTATTAAAAAGATTAAAACAAATAAACTATATGCGTCTAAAAGATAAAGTAGCAATCATTACCGGCGGCTCTTCGGGAATCGGTCTGGCAACGGCAAAGAAGTTTATTGCCGAAGGAGCGAAAGTGGTTATCGCCGATATTAATGGGGAAACAGGAGAAATAGCAGGGCAGGAAACGGGAGCGACGTTTATTAAAACTGATGTTTCCAAGTCCGAAGAAGTCCAAAGCTTAATTGAAAAAACAGTTGAGAAGTACGGCAAGCTAGATGTTATGGTCAATAATGCCGGCGTGGCGGTAATGGGCTCGGCTTTAAATTGTCCGGATGAGGATTTTGAAAAAGTCATTTCTATCAACTTGCGAGGCGTCTTTTTGGGCACCAAATACGCGGCCCAAAAGATGAAAGACAAAGGGGGAGTAATTTTAAATACCGCTTCAGTTGCCGGTTTGGTTGGTTTTAGCGGCGCTATCGGCTATTGCGCTTCCAAGGGCGGAATTGTTCAGGTAACTAAGGCGGCCGCTTTGGACTTGGCGCCGTTTAAAATCAGAGTCAATGCCATTGCTCCGGCAGTAATTAAAACAGCAATGACCAAGGGCTTTACCGAAAATCCGGATTATGCCAAAATATTCTTGACGCAAACGCCATTGGGCCGGTTTGGCGAGCCGGAGGAGGTTGCTAATTTATTTTGTTTTTTAGCCTCTGACGAGGCCAGCTATATCACCGGTTCAATCTATCCGGTTGACGGCGGTTGGACCGCAATCTAGGATTACCCATTAATATAATAAATATATGGATCCGGAAAGAAGAGTAGAAGGAGCGCGTGACTACGGCGCTAATCATGTTCCTCGCGAGCTTTTGGAACAGGAGTTGACAGATAATGCCGGCCTCTTAGGGGCAATTGAGGCGCAGGTAGGATACCTGCAGAGAATGATTGAAAATCCTGACCCGATGTTAGCCCAAGAAGACCCGACCCTGATTCCCGGATTAAAGCAGAAATTGGGGAAGGTAGTTCAAGAAAAACAGCGGC
>CAZUEG010000057.1:0-5222 GCA_964619495.1 uncultured Candidatus Saccharibacteria bacterium
TTCGCCGGATATGCTTCTTTATGAAGATCGATAACAATTCTCATTCCGTCTTTATCCGACTCGTCGCGAATATCCTTGATTCCCTCAATCTTTTTTTCCTGCACCAAATTCGCGAATTGTTCAATTAAAGATGATTTTTGCACCTGAAATGGTATTTCGGTAATGATTATCTGGTGGCGATTGCTTTTTTCCTCCTCAACAATATCCGCTTTCCCGCGCGTGACAATCGAGCCCTTGCCGGTAGAATAGGTTTCAACGATTCCCTTTTGATCGTAAATAATTCCCCCGGTGGGAAAATCCGGACCTTTTACATATTTTAGCAGATCTTCGGTAGTCGCCTTCGGATTGTCCAATAAATAAATCATCGCGTCGCTGATCTCGGTTAAATTATGGGTTGGGATATTTGTCGCCATCCCGACGGCAATTCCCAAAGAACCGTTTAACAAGAGCTGCGGTAAAGGAGACGGCAGGACGAGCGGTTCTTTTTTGCTTCCGTCATAATTATCAGTGTAATTGACGGTGTTTTTTTCGATATCCAGCATCATTTCGTCGCCGTATTTCGACAATCGGCATTCGGTGTTATGGCTAATGAAACCATTAGAAATGAATGAGTGGCACTGACTATCTACTCTGAAAGAGTACACCCTTTCCGTTCCCGCAGACTTTATTGACTCTATCTTGTCGAATAAATAATGATTCTTCGTAAAAGATTCCATTGACAGCAAATCCTCTCGATCTAGAAACTGGCTTAAAAAATCATGGTATTTTCTAATCTTCGAATAACGATCAATGTTATGTCTTATCAACCAATCCTTAAATACCCACTTTATTTTTTCCTTCTTGTACTTAGACCTTAAGTAATCCGAAAGAAAAGGAATAAAGTCTGTTTTTGAAATTGCATGATAGTTTTCGTCAACTTGATTATATTTCTTCAGTTTCTCTTTCTTTAAAGCGGAGACAAATCCTATTTCGTTAAAGAAACGAATATTATCTTTTCCTCTGATTGTTAAAATCCAATTACCTTTGTTTTTGTCTAGCCTCAAAAAAGAATCGATGCCGAATCTTAATAAAAGCAATTGGATTTCCTGCAACAGCTTTTTACTGACAGAAATGAAAGAAATTTCCGGAGACCGTCTCTCTTTTAAAATTGTTATCGACCCGTCTCCCTCAACGAATCCCCTCAAAAACGCAGCTACTGATTTCTTGGTGGAATGGAAAATAATATGAGGGACCTGTTTTTCTCTGGATGGAACCATTTTTATTCCTAAGTTGTGAAAAAATTCAACCAGATAGACAAAGCAAATTTCAAACGAATTGAATTCTTTTTTCCCGGAACTAAGTGGTTTTCTTCTTTGTTCGCAGATATGTGTCTTGGGGAAAAGTTTTTTAAACTTTAAACGGAAAACATCGCTGAATTCTTTATCGGTATTACAAAAACCGATTTTGCCGCACCTTCTATCCCGACTTATCGAAACATAACCCTCTGCCACTATTGCCCCCATCAAAAAAGCTAAATTCTCATCCATCCGAATAGGAAGCTTATAGATTTTAAAGTTGCGTTCCTTGGTTTTTGGATAAAATCTTTTAAGCAACGGTTCCTTTTTGGGCCAAAGTACTTGATCGTTTCTATCGATTACGGCAAAATCTCCTTTTTTAATTTCGCTCAATAATTTCCATTTGAAAAACGGGGCTCCATTAAGGCCGGGAGCCAGAACTAAAATCGGATGATTAAGGGTGCCCCTTAACGAATAACCTCTTCTGGTTTTTGCCTCTATAACCGGATGTATGCCCGAATCAAATAGCTTCGAGGCATTATTTACTTTTCCGCCAAAAGATAAAACCTTTAACGAAACATCTTCTGTCTTAGAAACCTCGTCAATCCTTTCTAAGCATCTATTGGTAACCACCAAAGAATCGCCACTGATGCAGTATCTTTGAGCGGCCGGCGGGTCGTTATCGATTGACCCAAAATTACCTTGGCCGTTAACTAACGGGTATCTAAGGGAAAAATCTTGGGCCATTCTCACTAACGCGTCGTAAATTGCCATATCGCCATGGGGATGATAATCACCCATCACCCGGCCGACGACATTAGCCGATTTCCTGAACTTTGCCCCGTGGGTAAGCCCCATTTCGTTCATCGCATAAAGAATCCGGCGATGAACCGGCTTCAGCCCGTCCCTAACGTCGGGAAGAGCGCGGGAAACGATAACCGACATCGCATAATCGGTGTACGAGTCCTCCATCTCTTTGACGATTTCCCGCGGTTTTACATAACCGATTTCCGAAGTCTCTTTTTTTTCTTTTTCCGGTCTATTTTGTTGTATTTTCTTCATTGTTTTGCTTCTCCAGTTCTTCTAATTGTTTTTCCAATTCCGGAGGGATTGTTACTTCCGGTTCTGTTATCTGGGGAAGATCGATCGGCGGCGGGGTTATTTCCAGAAAACTCGACGCTGACATGTTTTGAATTGTCTTTTTGGCGTTTCCCATCCAGATAAAAAACAAGACAAGAGAAATAACGATCACTACTCCCCATAGAATCGTTTTTTTTACTGTTAATGATTGGGATTGGATCCGGTTTATGATTCCCATATTGCTTAAACCGTTAAAACAACTATCCGCGTTTCCTCGTCGGGAAGGTCTTTGGATTTTACCGTAAGCTTGTTAGTTGTTTCCGGCGCTTTTACGCCCATCGTTTTAAAAAAACCCTCGAGGCCGTCAACTTTCTCTTTCAGCTGCGGCAGCCGGTAGCTTACCGGAATAACCAGCTTCGGCTCAATCTGGGAAATTATTTTTCTTGCCGTTTCGCCGTTGATTGTCGCCTCGCCGCCGACCGGAATTATCAGAATATCTATATCGCCGATTTTTTCTATTTCTCCGACGGTCAGCTCTTTTTTGGCAATTGCTCCCAAGTGGCACAGAACCATGTCTTCGGAATCGATAACATAAGCGGTATTTTCTTTATCACCGATATTTTTAAGATCGACGCCCCGGATAAAAATATCTTTGATTTCGTATTCCCCCGGACTGTCAATGAGAAACGGATTTCCTTTGACCGCTTTTATATCGGGATCGATTTTTCCGGTTGTTGACAGTAAAATATCGGCATCTACCGAAGTCATTTTCAGCCCGCTTTCGTCACTAACCGGATCAATCACCAAAGAAACAGGCCCGTTTTTTAAGCGCTGGGCGGTAATATAAACGCATCTTTGTCCTTTCCAGCTGATTTGCATGAGCAGGGTTATTAAATCGTAATCGTTAATGTTATCACGGGTAATATTCTCTTTCAACCCCGATATGTCCACTTAAGACGGCTAAAAGCGGCCAGCTTACCGGCATATTTTCTCATAAATACTATTGCCAATCTACATCAGCCGTGATATTATCCCACCATCTTTTCACGGCAATTATTAACTAACAATTATCATTAACCCCGATGAAAGAAACTATTTTAAAAGATACTAAGGTGAATAATATAAAACCGCTCCGTGTCGGCAGTATTGTTGAGGGAAGAATTATTAACAAGGGCCGGTCGGCGGTATATCTGGATCTCGGCCCGAACGGCACAGGAATCATTTATGGCCGCGAATACATTGAAGCCAGGCAGGCGCTAAAAGATTTAAAAACCAACGACACCCTATTCGTCAAGGTAACCGACCTGGAAAATAATGAAGGATATATCGAACTTTCGGTTAACCAAGCGGGACAAGAGCTGGCCTGGGACCTTCTAAAACAGAAAAAGGACAGCGGCGAAAGTCTGATAGTCAAAGTTACCGGCGCCAATAAGGGCGGGTTATTGGCCGATTTGAATAATATTTCCGCGTTTCTGCCGGTATCGCAATTATTGCCGGAACATTATCCGCGGGTTGAAGGCGGCGATTCTTTGAAAATCCTTCACGAACTGCAAAAGTTTGTCGGCAAAGACGTGGAAGTAACGATTCTTGATTTGGCGCAGAAAGAAGGAAAACTGATCCTTTCGGAAAAGGCCAAAGTGGTCGAGAAAATAAAGGAGAACCTGAAAAGTTATCAGGTTGGCGACGAGGTGGAAGGAGAAATTACCGGCGTTGTCGATTTTGGCGCGTTTATCCGCTTTGGAGAAAACATCGAGGGACTGATTCATATTTCCGAATTAGACTGGTCAATGGTTGAAAATCCGACAGATTTTGCCAAAGTCGGCGAAAAAGTGAAAGCCAAGATTATTGAAATTACCGACGATCGCGTTTCTTTGTCCTTGAAAGCGCTGAAAAGTGACCCGTGGAGCAAAATAACAAGCGCCAAAGGAGATGTGATCCGCGGAAAAGTAACAAAACTTAATCCGTTCGGCGCCTTTGTCCAAGTTACTGATAAAATCCAGGGGCTATGCCATATTTCTGAATTCGGCACCGCCCAAAAAATGGAGGACAGTTTGAAAGTCGGCGAATCTTACGAATTCACGATTCTCGCCCTCGAGCCGAAAGAGCACCGGATGAGCCTGAAGCTGGTTGAAAAGAAAACGGAAACTGAATAATTGAATATCGGAAATACGAGGACGGTTCTCTTTATGAGAACCGTCCTCTTTTTCTATTGACAAATAATAGTGAATCGGCTCTAATACAGTCAAGGAGAGGCCCGCATTCCGCCCTCGAGCCGAACACCTGACAGGTGTTTTTTGTTTGTTAATGATAACAGATTCCGACAAATATTTGAACTGATTATTCTCAATCATGACTTCCATGGGCGTCTTGTATCCCAACATCCTTCTTGGACGATTGTTGATCTTTGTTTCTATCTCTCTAATGTATCCTTCGTCATATTTCGAGATGTCGCTTCCTTTAAGAATGTATTGCCTTATTAATCCATTCATATTTTCCACTCCTCCTTTCTCCCACGAATGGTGAGGATGGCAGAAGTAGATAGGACACCCTAATATCCTTGATAGTTCTTGGTGTTTAGTAAACGAGATGTCATTGTCGACAGTCAATGAGTTAAAGCATACGAAACCGTTAATCATTTCTCTTAAGCATCGGCTAATCGTTTTGCAATCACGGGCTTCAAGCTTTTCAATGACGGTATGCATCGTTCTTCTTTCGTAAAGGATAACCAATGCTCCCTTACCACTTTTCCCGGAGACGATGAAGTCGCCCTCCCAGTCGCCAAACCGTCGTTTTTTCTCGATAATCTTCGGTCTTTCATCGATAAAGACCCTGTCTTTCAATTGCGTAACCTTTTCTCTTCTCCTTTTC
>CAZUEG010000058.1:0-5135 GCA_964619495.1 uncultured Candidatus Saccharibacteria bacterium
AGAGAAATCAGCAAACTGGGCCCGGAACCGTTTGGAAAAGATTTTTCGGCTGATTATTTGGGCAATATTTTGGAAAAAACCATGAAACCGATTAAGGCACTATTATTAGATCAAGAAAAGATTGCCGGGATTGGCAATATTTACGCCAGTGAAATTTTATTTGAAGCAAAAATTAATCCGGTAAGGCCGGCAAAAAGCTTGAACCAAGAGGAATTAAAAGCGCTTCATTGTGCGGTTTTGTCTGTCCTCGAAGAGGGGATCAAATATGGCGGTTCGAGCGCCTCCGACGAAGCGTATATTAAGCCGGATGCTACTCGCGGGTCATACCAAAACCATTCCCGCGTTTATCAACGCGACGGAGAACCCTGCCGGAGATGTGGTAAGCTCATTAAAAGAATTGTTATTGGGGGCCGGGGGACATTTTATTGTCCGGCTTGCCAACAGTAACAAACTTTTATGCTGGAGAAAAAAACAATTATCATCGACAATCGGGAGATTGAATACCTGGAACGGCGAAACAACGGACCGATGATCCTGTTTTTGCCGGGAATCAGCGGGACGCACAATGCCTGGACGCGGGTAATTGATAAGCTGGAAAAAAGATTCTCGATAATTAGTATTTCTTTGCCTCCTTATAGTAAGGGCAACGACCTGATGTCACTGCCTAAGCTGGTAAAGAAATTTCTTGATGCGCTTAATATTGACAAGGCAATTCTCGTTGGCCATTCTTTGGGCGGGCTGATCGCCATAAGGATGAGTGCGATGTTTCCCGAGCGGATACAAAAAATGGTAATTGTCTCCTCGCCATTACCGGATATCGAAAAACGGAACCTGATTAAAAATATTGTTCCGCGTTTTACCAATATCAAAAATATCGATAAATTGACCCGTTATTATGGTAATCATGAAAACCTGATAAATAACTTAGCGCGTTTTCTGGATTACAGCCAAGACAGCGAGAAAAAGATGAACAAAGAAGAGTGGAACAAGCTGGTATGCTGCATAATTGACGTTGTTAACCATCCGTGGGTTGAAGATATCGGGAAAATTTCAAGTTCGGTCTTGATAATTTACGGTGATGAGGATCGGGCGCTGGTTTTTTTCGGCGGTACCGAATTATATTCAAAATTCAAAGATGTTATAATTTTAAAAATAGGCGGCGACCATCGTCTGCCAAGAAATAAATCAAGCGAATTGGCGCTGATTATTAATGGTTTTATTTGCGGATTATAAGCGACGACAAGATATAGTGAAATGGGGGGTTTAGCGAATTACGATTAACTTGAATTTATGAACAAGCAAAAAATAACGGATATTGTCCTTAGGGCAATAAAAAAATGCCAAAAAGAAGGCATTTTCCCGGTTTTTGTTATTCCGGAAATTGTTGTTGAAAAATCGCATGACGGACGCTATGGCGACTATGCGGTGAATGTAGCATTAAGATTAGCCAAAGACGTTAAACAATCGCCGCTAGATATCGCTAAAAAGATTAAAGTTGCCATCGAAGAACTGGGTTCTGACTATTTTTCAAAAATTGAAATCGCCGGGCCGGGATTTATCAATTTCTATTTGGCGAATAATTATTATTACAAAGAAATTAAGAATATTTTGCGGCAGAAAGATAATTACGGACAATTAAAGGACGGTAAGGGTAAAAAAGTTCAGGTGGAATTTATTTCTGCCAATCCGACCGGACCATTAACAATGGGAAATGCCCGTGGGGGATTTTTCGGCGACGCACTGGCCAATATTTTGAATAAAGCCGGATATAAAGCGGAACGGGCTTATTATATCAACGATTATGGGATGCAAGTGATGACCTTGGGGCATTCGGTATTGAAAGATGGCGAGGCAAAATATAAAGGTGATTATATCGAGAAATTGAATAAGAAAAATAAACTGAAAGACCCATATAAAGTTGGCGAATGGGCGGCTAAAACGATCGTTAACACAATTATCAAAAAGACGGTTAAGCGGATGGGGATCACCTATGATGATTGGATGTCGGAAACCGCTCTCCATAAATCGGGAGCAGTTGATAAAGCGATTAACGCTCTTAAGAAGAAGGGATTGATATTCGAACAAGAAGGCGCCTTGTGGTTTAAGGCGACCCGATTCGGCGATCAAAGGGACCGAGTAATTGTAAAAGGTAATAACTGGAAGACCTATTTGGCAGGGGATATCGCCCTGCATCAGTATAAATTTATCGATAAAAAGTTTGCCAAGGTTATTAATATCTGGGGAGCCGATCATTACGGCGATGTTCCCGGGTTAATGGGGGTGGTAGACGCTTTGGGGCATAAAGGAAAACTGGAAATAATCCTTATGCAATTTGTCACCTTAATGAAAAATGGCGTGCCGTTTAAGATGTCTAAAAGATTGGGGACATATGTAACCGTTGATCAGTTTTTAGACATGACAGGGAACGATTCGGCGCGGTTCTTTATCCTTCAAAGAAGTAGTGACACCCATATTAATTTTGATCTTGATTTAGCGAAGGAGCAGTCGGATAAAAACCCCGTATTTTACGTACAATACGCCCATGCGCGGATGGAAAGCATTCTTAGAAAAGTAAAATCCCAAATAACAAAACATAAAGCCAAATCTCAAAATATTAAACCGAATCTGAAGTTATTAATCCATCCGTCGGAAATGGCATTAATTAAGCAACTTTTAAAATTTCCCGAAGTTGTATCAGAGATGGCAAAAGATTATCAATTACAAAGATTACCGCAATACAGCTTTGAATTGGCATCGGCGTTTCACCAATTTTATCGCGATTGCCGGGTAATTTCTGACAACCAAAAATTAACGGCGGCGAGAATTGCTCTCCTCTCCGCCGCGAAAATTGTTCTCAAGAATACCCTGTTGGTTATGGGTATTTCTGTCCCGAAAAAAATGTAAACTTTTTACCGTTAAAAACAATAGATTTGCCGGGCAAAAAGCTCTAACCATAGTTAGAGCTTTTTACTAATTGGCGAATCTTTACCAGATTTTTACCGGCTTGGAAATACGCCTGGAAAGTGTTATCCTATGAACTATGACCCTCCGAAATCATTATTATATTTTGCGTCACGGAGAGCCAGTATTCTCCTGGCACAAAAATCCGAAAATTAAATACAGTTATCCGTGGCCGGACGGACCGGCGGTTCATTTGAGCCGTAAGGGGACTATCGGCATCAAAAAAGTCGCCGAATCGTTAAAAAATAAGGGCATAGATATTATCTATTCGTCCGATCTTCACCGAGCGGTAGAGACTGCCGAGATTGTGGCAAAGATAATTAACAAGCGAATCGTCTTTGATGGGCGCCTAAGGGATACGTATTTGGCAAAGTATCATGGCCGACCGGTAACCGATTTTTACCGTGACTTCCCTGATCCAATAAAACGATTTAAATTAGGACCGAAAGGCGGTGAAAGCTGGGATATGGTGAGAAATCGCGTTAAGAGTTTTATCAAAGAAATTGATAAACAGTATAAGGGTAAAACAATTTTAATTGTCAGCCACGGTGATCCGTTAATGTTTCTAATCGGCATTGTTGGTAACCTAAACAACAAGAATATGTTAACGATCCTTAGCGAGGGCAATCATATAAAAAAAGGGGAATTGAAGGAATTATCGTAATAAAAAATTTATGGACGATATAAAATTTCCGGAAAATGAAGAAAAGGTATTAAAATTCTGGAAAGAAAATAAGATTTTCGAAAAATCAGTTATTAACCGCCCGGAAGAAAATCCGGCGTCATTTTACGATGGTCCGCCCTTTGTTACCGGAGTCCCTCACTACGGCCATTTATTGGGAAGTATTGCCAAGGATATCATTCCCCGCTATCTGACAATGAAAGGAAAACGGGTCCGTCGGGTATGGGGGTGGGACTGCCACGGCTTGCCTATCGAAAACAAGGTGGAACAAAAACTGGGCCTAAAGAACCGGCGGGACATTGAAAAAATCGGATTGGAGAAATTTATCAACGAATGCCAAAACTATGTTCTCCAGATTTCCCAAGAATGGAATTGGTATGTCGATCATGTCGGCCGCTGGGTAGATATGGAAAATGCTTATAAGACGATGGATTTGAAATATATGGAATCGGTGATTTGGGTTTTTAAACAGCTTTATGACAAGGGCCTGATATATAAAGGAATGCGGATTTCTTTGTTTCGCCCGCGTTGCTCGACGCCGGTTTCCAACTTTGAAATCGCGATGGACAATTCCTATGCCGATCGTGAAGACACGGCAATTACAATGAAATTCAAGGTAATCGATAGTAAGTTTCTTAAGGCGCACAGCCCAACCAAGCCGTGTTATCTTTTGGCCTGGACGACAACCCCGTGGAGCTCGGTTAGCGTAATGGGTTTGGCAATAAATAGAAATTTCCGTTATTCGCTCGTAGAAACCGCCGGCGCCGTTTATATTATCGCGGCAAAGCGGGTGGAAGCGATGTTCGGCGGGCAAGAATATCAGATCGTAAAAGAATTAAGCGAATCCGATATTGATGGCTTGGGGTATAATCATTTATTTGATTATTACGATGCGCAACGCAAAGATTTTAAAACCTACCCGACGGATTACGTGTCGGAAGAGGAAGGAACGGGGATCGTAACGATTAACGGCGCTTTCGGCGATGTTGATATGGAATCGGCGAAAAAGTTTGACTTGCCGATCATTGTTAATGTCGACGAAGAGGGAAAATTCACCCCCGAAGTGCTGGTTGCTCCGGGAATATATATTAAAGAGGCGGAAGTTTTGATAATCGACGATCTTAAAAAAAGAGGATTGCTTTTTAAGGAAGAAAAAATAATCCATTCTTATCCGTTTTGTTACCGTTGCGAAACGCCGTTAATATATCGCGGACAGGACAGCTGGTTTGTTGATGTCGAAAAATTGAAGCCTCAATTGGTGGAAAATAATCAGCGTATTAACTGGGTCCCCGGGCATTTCAAAAACGGCCGGTTTTTGGAAGGAATCAAGTCGGCGCCGGACTGGTGCGTTTCCCGCACCCGTTATTGGGCAACGGCGATGCCCATTTGGGAATGTAACAAATGCGAAAAACGCGAGGTGTTTGGCTAGATTAAGGATATTGAAGACAGGAGTGGGCATAAAGTTACCGACCTGCATCGGCCATTTATCGAC
>CAZUEG010000059.1:0-5061 GCA_964619495.1 uncultured Candidatus Saccharibacteria bacterium
CCGCCAAATTTTTGGCGATATACAATCCGCAAATACCGGCGCCGACAATTGCGACTTTCATTTTTTTCTCATCATTCGATGATTAAGGGCGGCGGCTGGTACAGCCGTCCAAAAATAAAGCCCAAGGCAAACGCCAACAGGACAGACAAGACCCCAATCACACAAAAAATGACGATTGTTTTGTGTTCTTTTGTCCATTTCCGGGCAAGATTAACGGTTGACTTAACCGATAGTTTCATATATGATGCCATCATATCACGAATCATTTTATTTTCTAAGTTATGTCTAAAACGAAATCCGGAGGATCAACGAAACTGGGAAGGGATTCCCGTCCGCAGTATCTCGGCATCAAGCTTTATAGCGGCCAAAAAACGAGGGCCGGAGGGATAATTGTCCGCCAAAGAGGCACGAAAATTATCCCCGGAATCAATGTCCGGCGCGGTTCGGATGATACCCTTTATGCCGCTAAAGACGGCGTTGTTAAGTACAAAACCGTCAAAAAAATCGGCTTTAACGGATCAAAAAAGACGGTCAAAATCGCCTTCGTGGAAACGGCCAAATAATGAATAGTGATTTGAAAAGAACCTCCATAGTGGAGGTTCTTTGTTTTAGTGTTTTCTTGTTTTAATCGCCGCTCCAATAAACGCTTTAAATAACGGGTGAGGCGACAAAGGACGCGACTTGAATTCCGGATGAAATTGGGTAGTGACAAAAAAGGGGTGGTTTTTTAGTTCAATTATTTCCACCAGATCCCGGTCGGTATTTATTCCGGCAACGGTCATCCCCGCCTTTATCAGCCGCTCGCGATAACCATTGTTCAGCTCATACCGATGGCGGTGCCGCTCGCATATTTCTTCTTTTTTGTAGGCGTTACGGCTAATCGTATCGGGCATTAACCGGCACTGGTATGATCCCAGCCGGTTTGTCCCGCCATATTTTTTTTCTTTAATCAGCGCCATTTGATCGGGCATTACGTCAATCACCTTATTTTCAGCTTTATTATCTATCTCCGCCGACGTGGCGTTTTTTATTCCCAACACGTTGCGGGAGTACTCGATTACCGCCATTTGCAGTCCCAGGCAAAGGCCGAAAAAAGGTATTTTATGCGTTCTGGCAAAATGGACCGCGGCAATCTTTCCTTCCGTGCCGCGGCTGCCCCACCCCCCGGGAATAATTATTCCGTCGAGCTGGTTCAACTCTTTGACTGAACTTTTATCACTTTCGTATTTCTCCGCCGATATCCAGACAATCTCCGGTTTCTTACCAAGCGCCCAAGCGGCATGCTTCACCGCCTCAATGACGGAAATATAGGAATCGGCAAGAACAAATTTCCCATCCGTAAAATATTTGCCGATAATCCCGATTTTCACCGTATCTTTTGCCGAGTTTATTTTATCGACAAAGCATTTCCATTGATTGTTATGTATTTTTCCTGTTTTTAATCCGAAAATTTTCAGGATTCTTTGGCCGACATGGTCGCGTTCAAAATTTAACGGCGCTTCGTATATCGACTCGATATCCGGAGCGGAAATAATATCTTCGGGATGAACATTGCAAAGACGGGAAATCTTTTCTTTTCGCGGCTGATCAATCGGTGCTGATGACCGGGCAATGATCATATCCGCCCGAATCCCTACCGAATTAAGGGCATGAACTGCATGCTGGGTCGGTTTCGATTTCATTTCCCCGACGCTGTATAAAACCGGCAGATAGCTCACCAGCACAAACATCACGTTTTTTGGGTTATTCAGCTTCATCACCCGCGCCGCTTCCAAAAAAACTTTATTCTCCTCGTCGCCGACCGTTCCCCCGATTTCGACGATGATAAAATCCGGCTTTGACTGTTTTTCAACTAATTCAAACCGGCGGATTATTTCGTCAGGAATATCGCTCATCATTTCGACGTCTTTTCCGTTGTATTCCAAATTGCGTTCCCGCCCGATTACCGCCCGATATACCGTCCCGGAAGTCATAATATTCATTTTTCCCATGTCTTGGTCGAGAAACCTTTCGTAATTGCCCAGGTCCTGATCAGCTTCCGTTCCGTCTTCGGTAACAAAAACTTCGCCGTGAACTACGGGGTTCAGCGTTCCCGCATCGATATTCAGGTATGGATCGATTTTTATCGCGTTGACGCTGTACCCGTAATCCTTTAAGATCCGCCCGAGAGACGATGTGGCGATTCCTTTTCCGATTCCCGACATAACGCCGCCGATAATAAAAATATAGCGAGGCATATTATTCTACTGCTAATAATATTTTCTAACAAAAAAACCGCCAGGGTTGTCTGGCGGCTAAATGTCTATGATTCTTCTTTATGGGAGACAATAACTCTGATTTCTACTTCCAAATTGTGGTCAAATCTGATTTTTGCCGGAAATTCGCCGATTTCCTTGATCGGATCTTTCAACTCGATTTGCGTCTTTTTGATATCATAACCCATCTCCTTTAAACGTTCGGCGATCTTTTGGGCGGTAATTGATTCATAAAGCTGCCCCTCATCGCCCACCTTAACGGATACCGGCACCTCCAGTCCCTCCATCGACGAAGCAACCTCCTGGGTTCTTTTTAAAGCATCTTCTGATTTTTTTCCTTCAATCTCTTTTTGCATTTCCAGCCATTTTAACGCTTCTTTCGTTGCCGGCCTTGCTAACCCCTTGGGAATTAATAGATTTTTGGCAAAACCGTCGGCGACATTTTTTACCTCCAGTTTCTTGCCCGTCTTTTCGATATCCTGAAGTAGAATTACTTTCATATTTGCCTAAACATTTAAAGAAGATAATACTATGGGTTTTATTTTACTGTATGGTTTTGATAATTTCAATAGCCCGATCGAGCGGCGTGTCTTTGTTTGCCTTATTGTCCTCGGCAGTATTTTTTACTTCGACGTCGGGTACCAGGCCTTTCTCGTCGATCCAGTTTCCTTTCGGAGTCAGCCATTTGGCGATCGTTATTTTAAGCGAGGACTTTCCGCTAAGATTTTCCACTTGCTGGACCGAACCTTTGCCGTATGACTTCTCGCCGATTAATTGAACATTGCGGTTATCGCGCAAAGCGCCGGCAAGGATTTCCGAAGCCGAAGCCGTTCCTTGGTTTATCAGTACGACTGTCGGATACTTTTTTAATCGGGCGCTACCCACCGCCTTGTATTCGGTTTTATCGCCCGGTTGTCCGCGATTTTCGGTTACCACAAGATTTCCCCGGTCAAGGAACCATCCGGCGATATCTTGAGAAACTTCCAGATATCCTCCGGGATTATTCCTGACATCAAGAATAATTTTTTGCGCCGGACTGGCAATGACTTCCGCGGCAATCTTATCAAAATCCAGCCCCGCTCTTTCGGAAAATTGATATAAGCTTATGTGGGCTATTTTTTGGCCGTCTGATTCTTTCATCTCCCACTCTACGGTCGGCACCTGAATAACGGCTCTTTCTATTTCAAAATCCTGCGGTTTATCCCATTCATCGCGGAGCATTGAAAGCATTACCTTTGTCCCCCTTGGTCCGCGAATCATCGTAACCGCTTCTTCGATAGACAATTCGCCGGTAGATTGATCATTGATTTTAATTATCTTGTCTCCGGCTTTAATCCCCGCTTTATCTGCCGGCGTACCTTTGATCGGAGAAATAACCTGAAGATAACCGTTTCTTAAGCCGATCTCCATTCCCACTCCTTCAAATTGTCCAGCCGTATCTTCGGAAAAACGCTTAGTTTCGTCGGGATCCATAAAAACAGTATAAGGATCGGTCATCGCGCTGACCATCCCCTTTATTGCTCCATAAATTAATTTCTGGGTATCCAGCTTTCCCGGATCAACATAGCGGGTATGGAGTTTACCCCATGCTTCCCAAAATAAGGAAAAGTCAACTTCTTCCGGCTTGCATGCCGGACAATTCTTTTGGATACTGGAAAAAACTAAACCAAAGGCAAAGGCGACAATTCCCGCTATTAAGATGGCGGCGATGATTGTTTTTTTACCGTTTTTTTCCGGAATAACATCCATATATTTAATAAATTAGCAAGTTGAATTAGTTTACAACAAACGGACAGAAAAATCAAAGGAGGCGACTATTCATCGCCCCCTTTCCCGCCATCACGCCCATCGCCGGGCGTAGTAGCAGACAAGCTCCCGCACCCGCTGGCGCGCCAGCGGGACGAGAAGAAGAGCAGGGCCGAGAATCATCGTGACGAAGGCCGCCACGATGATCACCAAGGCCCCGATCCATCGAGGGAAATCCTCCCCGCCCCACAATCGGGACAGGGAGGAGTCGATCCTGCTGATGATTTCCCGCATCAGCAGGACGGCAATAGCCTCGCCGATGGCGACCCATGCGATCACCACGACGAGACCGCCAATGGTCTCAAAAATCTTCCCCATTTTGTGCCTCCTATTAATACTAAAACACACAATCTCTATTTTGTCTAACAAAAAACCGGCACTCAGCCAGCATTGTTCAATCTACTTCCGGTCAACCTACGAGATTGACCAGGTAATTTTTTACAACGAGACCCGGCGACGTTGCTGCCAGGCAACCCCGGGGGTTGCCTGGGTTTACCTTGGATTGATTTCTACTACCGCAAACCACCTTGTCAGCATTCGGATATGGCCGGACAGCGTTTCGTCGCCGCGGGTGAAAAAAATCCCCGCCCCCATCCGGTCTTTAAATTGCCACCCGTCTGTCTCTAATACCCGGGATAATTTGGTATCAATTGAATCTCCGGAATTGAAGGTAATATATTTATCCGGTTCACCGTTTAATTTAACGATGTCCTCTTGACTGATAACCAAACGAACGATTCCCGACAAGATAATTAAGGGATTATCAGATTCCTGAAAAAGCACCGGGATATTGATAGCCACCGCCGCAATTATTACTACCAGAAAGAAACCGATTATTATTTGCTTAACCATCGCCTAATATAAACTGACACTGCGAAAACCTATGTTACCTACGGGGTCAGGCCCCGTAAGCAAACCCGTATCTGCAGAGTTTTTACCCACTTAACCCTGATTTCAAATGTTGAATTAAAAATGAGCTTGATCCTTGTCTTATGTTTTC
>CAZUEG010000060.1:0-4985 GCA_964619495.1 uncultured Candidatus Saccharibacteria bacterium
TTTCTATCTTTTGCTTCCCATTCGTCCATGGCGCAATAAACGCATTTTTTATGTTTTTGATAATATTCACGGGCGCTCAAAAGGGAATTCTGCAGGTCGTTGTCGATTAAGGGAGTGGTAATGATTTGCGAGTGCGGATGGCTGATTGATGCGCCGGCTTCTTTGCCGTGGTTGTGGAATATGGAGATATAAGAAACAAAATCGTACTTCATCAGATCGCGATAGCGCGATTGATAAACATCAATCACTTCTTTTACTTTTTCAACCGACATTTGGGCAAGCGATTTTTTGTGATCTTTAGTAACAATTACCTCATGAAAGCCGACGGCTTGCATCCGCCGATACACCCCCCCCTCGATTTTTACCTCCGGTACCGACGCGGGGATAAAGGCCGGATATTTATTGGGTATTGATAATGCCGTCCACCCTCTAGACAAACCGGCCGCGCCCGGCATCTGATGCCCGCCATTAAAAACAACAACCGGTTTTTCTTGGGTTTCAATTTTGCAAAACGGACATAGCTCGCGAGGCACTTCTTCTTTTTTCCGTTTCTCCTTTTTAAAAGTCTCTGGCCGCCTTGCCCGCCCGGTGGCAATCACCACCCAATCCTGCCCGACCAAGTTAAAACGCAATTCCGACGGAAACTGCTTTTTGTTTTTATTTGGCTCCATATTTTCCGGTCATTAGATTAATCCTTATTTTTATTAAATCCTTAGCCATCTCGATCATATGTTTGGGCTTTACCCTGCTGTCGGGATCGTTTATCCAATAAACAGGCGCCTTTTTTATCGGATAGCCCGCTTTTCTAGCAATAACAATTATTTCCAGATCGAATGCGAACCGGTCAATCAGACACCGGGTAAATATCTTTTCCGCCGCTTCCTTGGACATCCCCTTAAATCCGCATTGGGTATCCCATATCCCCCATAAACCAAGAATAAACTGCGCCATCAAATTAAAGATATCGCCGATGAATCTGCGGTAAAACGGTTGCGGGTGGGCTTGTCTCGCTTCTTTGTCGTCGCGGCTGTCGCGCGTACCGATAACCACCGGGACTCCTTTTTCTAACTCGGGAAGCAGTTTGCCGACATGATCGATTGATGTTGAATTGTCGGCATCGGTGAATATCCGATAATCGCCAATTGCGTTAAGCATCCCTGTTTTTACCACATAACCCTTGCCGCGATTTTCCTTATTGCCGATAATTTTCAAAGTAGGGATTTCTTTAATCATTGATTCGGCGACTTCTACGGTTTTATCCTTTGAACCGTCGGAAACAACGATTATTTCCGAGGTGTAAGGCTGGACTCTCAAGTAGGCATAAATTTCTCTAAGTGTCTTGGGCAGCCTTTTTTCCTCATTGTATGCGGGAACGATAATTGAAAGATGCATATTATTTTTTAAAATAGCGGCATTGAAGTAATTAAAAGCATTTTATCATATTTAAGGCGAACTTAAAAACCGGCTTCTTCGTCTGCCGGCTTATCAAACCGTTAAGATCCGGTATCCGTTTTTTGTGACAGCGATCGTATGCTCGAAATGGGCCGCGGTTGATCCGTCGGCGGTTTTGAAGGCAAACCCGTTTTTATCGCGCTTAATTTGCGATCGGCCGGTTGTCAGCATCGGTTCGATACAGAACACCATCCCCTCTTTTATTTCCTCTCCCGAATATCTCCGTCCGTAGTTTAAAACCTGCGGTTCTTCGTGAAGCTCGCGGCCGATGCCGTGGCCGCATAATTCTTTAACAACCGCAAATCCGGACCTCTCGCCGCATTTTTTGATTGTATAGCCGATATCGCCGAAATGTTTTCCCGGTTTTATTTCCTGAATCGCCAAGGTCAAAGCGCGGGATGTAGCCTTAACCAGCATCTCTTCGCGTTTTTCTACCGCCCCGGCGCAAATTGTTTTCGCCATATCCAAATGGTAACCGCTACAATATAAACCAAGATCTAAAGAAACAACGTCTCCCTCCTTTATTAAAATATCGGCGGGAATTCCGTGAACGATTTCATCGCTAATAGAAACGCACAGAGTTGCCGGATACGGTTTATCTTTTAAATCCTCCCGATAATTTTTGAACGAAGGAGTAAAACCGGCATCAAGAACCAGTTTTTCAGCAAGCTCGTCAAGAATAATCGTTTTTATGCCGGGCCTGACTATCCTTATAACCTCTTCAAGAATCGCCGCCAGCGCCTTTCCGCCACGGGCCATAATCTCAATTTCTTCCGCGGTTTTTATCGTTATTCCCATAATCAGTTATTTGACTCTCGAGCTTACGGCGCCGATGATATCGCTAAATACCTTATCAATCGGCTGGTCGCCATTGACCCTAATTAGCATCTTTTTCTTTTCAAAGTAGCGGATTACCGGCACAACCCACCTCTCATAGTATGCCAACCGGCTCTTTATCGCCTTCGGCTCGTCATCCGGCCGGAGGATAAGTTCTCCGCGGCAACTGTCGCAACGCACGAATTCTTTAAATTTTCCAATCCAAGGTATTAATTTCCCGCATTTTTTACAGATCCTCCTTTTAGAAAGCCGGCCAAATGCTTCCTTCTTGGATATATCCAGCAAAACACAATAGGTGTTTTCGACTCGGCCTAAGAATTCTAAAAAGCGGGTAAGAGATATTGCTTCTTTCAAGCGGCGGGGAAAGCCATCGGCGATCAGCCCTTCGCTATCTTTGAGCCGTTCGCACATTTCGTACATCCATAAGGCAACAGCAATATCGTCGCTCGGCAATTCTCCCGATTTGAGAATCTGTTTTATTTTTCGGCCAACGGCGGTTTTTTTCTCTGCCAGTTTGCGAAATAAATCTCCCGTTGAAATAATCCGGATATTGCCATAACGTTCAGCCAATAGCCTCGCCTGCGTTCCTTTGCCGCAGCCGGAACGCCCGATTAACACAAAGTTCAGCGATTTTCCCGCGGAAATTTCAGGTATTTTTTTCATGTTGGTCAGTATTATTAAAATTGTTCGTAGTCCCGCATTTCCAGCTGGGCATTGATTTGACGGGCCGTTTCCAAAACAACACTAACAACAATCAGAAGCGATGTGCCCCCCACCAGAAATTGAAAACTCATAATTCCGGTAATCCCGCCGATAATTGACGGCATCACGGCAATCACTCCCAAGAAGAGGGCGCCGATAAACAAGATCCGGTTCAGGATGTAATACAGAAAACTTGCCGTGGAGGCCCCGGGACGGATTCCCGGAATAAACCCGCCCATCTTCTGCAAATTGGTAGAAATTGCTTTCGGGTCGAAAGTTACCGCGGTATAAAAATAAGTAAAAACGCAGACGAGAATAAAGTACATTACACCATAAGCCCAAGGATTTTGGACAAAGGCCGCCACTTTTTGACTGATATTTCCGACGATTCCTCCCGATCCGGAAAAAAAACTGACAATCATTCCCGGAAAAATCAAAAGCGACAAAGCAAAGATAATCGGAATCACTCCCGCCGGATTAACGTTTAAGGGCAGGTAAGTAGAAACGCCGCCGTACATTTTTGATCCGCGCACTCTTTTGGCATACGACACGGGGATATTGCGCCGCGCTTCGTTTATCAAAATAACACCGCCGATGATAACTATTGACATCAGGAAAAAAAGGATATAGCTGGGAATTTTCGCCGGATCCCAAGTAGCCGCCAGCTGGCGGATGCTATTGGGGACATCGGCAACAATCCCGGCGAAAATCAAAAGCGAAACGCCGTTGCCGATTCCTTTTTCGGTAACCAATTCGCCCAGCCACATTAAAATTATCGTCCCTGCGGTAATCGTTACCAGCGAAACCAGCATCGTTAAGGGGGCCAGCTGGTCAATGACTCCCTGGCGGGTAAATAAAACCAGCATGCTATATCCTTGAAGCATCGCCAGAGGGACGGCGAGGATCCGGCCATATTGATTAAATTTTTCTCTCCCCGCTTCTCCCTCTTCTTTATACATTTTTTCAAGTTGTGGAAAGATCATTGTTAAAAGCTGCAAAATAATCGTCGCGGTAATATAGGGGCCCAGGCCGAGCATCGCCACCGACAAATTGTCTAAAGCCCCGCCGGTAAATACATTCAACAGTCCGAACAGCTGAAAACTGTCAAAAAAATCTTTCATTTTAGAGGCATCCATTCCGGGGATCGGAATATTCGCGAGAATGCGGAATACGGCAAAAGCCATTAACACAAAAATAACCTTCCGGCGCAGATCCTTAATTCTGAATATCTGGATTATCTTCTGTATCCACATGCTTTTATGTAATTTTTATTTTTTGACTTTCCCGGCCGCTTTCTTCATGGCAGTTTTCTTAGGCGCTTTATCCGGCACAGCCTCTTTGATTACGACTGTTTTCTTTAACCCCCGGCGCGGTTTTGCCTTTTTTAACAGATTAGTATTGACATGAAAAACCGGCATTGCCTTTATCGTGCCTCCCGCTTTAATTATTTTTTGCTCCGCCGATTTTGAACATGAACACCGCGAGATAAACAGCGCTTTAGTCAAATCACCCGATCCCAGAATTTTTACTTTAGGAACTTTGCCGCCATATTTGGCCACCAGTCCGGCTTTGACCAGAGCCTGCGGATTAATAACGTTCTTGTCGGTAAATTTTTTATTCAAAGTTGCCAGATCAACAACCGCCACTTCATTAAGCGTTTTATGATAGCGGTAACCTCGGAGTTTGGGGTAACGTTTAATAAGGTATCTTATTGCCGGCTGAAATTTTGTCCCCGCCCGCGAATTTTGGCCCTTTAACCCTTTGCCGGAATATGTTCCGCGCTTCCCCCCCCGGCCGATTCGTTTTCGGTCTTTTTTGGAATTGTAAGGTTGTAAATCTTCTAATCGCATGCCTTTAGTAACTGAAGTAATATTTTATTATTTGGTATACCCCGCCGCTTGCGACGGGGAACCAAATAATGAGGATTTTAAAGGAGGTTACTCCTTTGGTCGTTCAACGGGGTTTAATGCCCCGTTAAACGAAATACATTAAAA
>CAZUEG010000061.1:0-4906 GCA_964619495.1 uncultured Candidatus Saccharibacteria bacterium
TCCCTTGATCTTTTCTTTTATGAGCCGCCATTTCGGGTATGGAATCGGTTCAATAATCGGCTTGTTTAGATTGTTAAAACGATGATTGAAGAAAGAAAGAAAAAAGAAATTAACCACTATGATAGTCGGGCGGTGGCGGTGGTTAATAATAAAAAGGGGATTGATTTGCCGATATTGTCTAGTTATCTTTTTTGCTATGAGTGGCTGATTAATAATTATCAAGAAAAACAGTTATTGGATTATGGTTGCGGTAACGGCCGTCACGCGATTAATTTGGCCAAAAGAGAAATTGATGTTATTGGTATCGACTTATCTGAAGAATCGCTGAAAATTGCCCGCGAGTCGTTAGGTTGGGAAGGTGTTGAAAAAAGGGTTGATTTTCGGGTAATGGATTGCGAAAATATGACTTTTCCCAACCAATATTTTGATGCGGTATTTGATGGCGGAACATTTTCCTCGCTAGATATTAACAAGGCATTGCCGGAAATAGCGCGGGTTTTAAAATCAGACGGATGCTTGATAGGCATTGAGACATTTGGCCACAATCCGTTAACCAATCTAGTTAGAAAAATAAACCGCTTAAGGGGAGTAAGAACCGATTGGGCGGTTAAACATATTATGACCGAAGAGAGGTTGGAGTTGCTGGAAAAGTATTTCCAAAAAGTAACGGTTTATTATTTTCATCCTTTTTCGTGGGTAGTGTTTCCTTTGCTAGGATTGCCGATCGGGCAGTCTCTGTTAAGATTCTTAGAGGGGGGCGAAAAACAGTTGCTTCGGTTCCATTTTTTCAAAGATATTCCTTCAAGGTGGTATTTATCGCCGAAAGGCCAATTATATGATTAAACGGATATTTGATTTTATTGTGTCGCTTATCGGGTTAATTTTACTTTCGCCGGTTTTACTGATTACCGTGTTAGTTATAAAAGGCGATTCTTCGGGGCCGGTATTCTACCTCGCGAAGCGGGTGGGAAAAAACGGCAAGATATTTACGATGTATAAATTTCGGACGATGGTTATTAACGCCGACAAAATTGGCGGGCCGTCGACGCCAATTGACGATCCACGGTTAACAAAAATTGGCAAAACACTGAAAAAATTCCAACTCGACGAATTGCCGCAACTGATAAATGTGTTGAAGGGCGACATGAGTTTGGTTGGTCCGCGCCCGGAAGTTCCATTTTATGTGGAGATGATGACCGAAGAAGAAAAGCGGATTATTCTGTCGGTCCGACCGGGGATGACGGACTGGGCATCACTTTGGAATTTCCATGAAGGCGATGTTTTAAAGGGAAGTCCTGATCCTGAAAAAACCTATCAGGAGAAGATTCGTCCCGAAAAAATCCATTTACAAATTAAATATGTGAAAGAAAGAACATTTTTAAAGGACATAGGGATTATTGTAAAAACGGGAATGAGAATACTAAAATAATAAGTTCTCAATTTTCATTTTTCAGTTTTCAATGAGTTCTCAATGAATCAGTTTTCAAACGATGTGAAATAGTTTGTAACACTGAGAACTGGAAACTTATTGAGAACTGCGAACTGAGAACTGAAAACTAATATAGCTTTTTTGATCACTTGGATTTAATACACAGAATTTAGGATGAATAAGTATCCAAAACAGTTTTTAATAAGGATGTATAAGATGATGCTTAAAATCCGTTTGGCGGAGGAGAGTTTAGTTGAACCGATTATTAAAGGCGAGATCAAGACCCCTTGTCATTTATATTCCGGCGAAGAGGCGATTGCCACGGGAGTTTGCGCTAATTTAACTAAAAAAGATATTGTGTTTGGTAATCACCGTTCTCATGGCCATTATCTGGCGAAGGGTGGCAACTTAAATCAGATGATTAGCGAAATTTATGGCAAGGAAACGGGATGTTGCCATGGCCGCGGGGGATCAATGCATTTAACCTGTCCTCAAGCCGGCTTTATGGGATCGACGCCGATTGTCGCCGGCACCGTTTCTTTAGCAACCGGCGCCGCTTTGGCGATGAAAATCAGAAAACAGAAAAATTTGGCAGTGAGTTTTTTTGGCGATGGGGCAACCGGCGAAGGGGTATTATACGAATCGATGAATTTTGCGTCCCTTTATAAATTACCGATTATTTATGCCTGCGAAAATAATTTTTATGCCACTCATCTACCCCTGAAAGAGTTTCGATTAGATGACAATATCAGCGAGATTGCCAAGCCATTTAGGATATCGAGTTATCGTGTTGATGGTAATGATGTGTTGGCAGTTTACGAAACCGTTAAAAAAGCCGTTTTAGATATTAAAAAGGGAAAGGGTCCGGTATTCATTGAGTTTCGCACCTATCGGTTAAGAGGCCATGTCGGCCCCAATGATAATATTCAGGGCAGTCAAACCGATATCCGTCCGAAAGCGGAAATAAAAATGTGGCAAAAGAAAGATCCCCTTATTAAATATTCCTGGTGGTTATTGAAAAACAAAATAGCTAACCACGAGCAATTGGAAGGTATTAAGATAAATATTGCCCGCGAGGTCGATAAGGCGCGCGAGTTTAGCGATAAGAGTTCTTGGCCTAATCCTAAAGATGTTAATAAATATGTCTTCAACTAAACGGATACTTTCTTATAGTTTGGCGATTAACGAAGCCCTTAGGCAGGCAATGGAAAATGATTCTAATGTTTTTTTAATTGGCCAAGGAGTGCAGAGTCCGTGGTATGTCGGTAATACCTGTGAAGGGTTGCTGGAAAAATTTGGCGAAGCAAGAGTAATTGACACCCCAATTTCGGAAAATGCGATTAACGGCGCGGCAGTGGGGGCGGCAATTTGCGGAATGCGGCCGGTTGTTATTCATCCACGAATCGATTTTATGGTTTATGGATTAGATCCAATCATCAACGAAGCTGCTAATTGGCATTATATGTTTGGGGGAATGTCGTCGGCGCCGGTTGTCGTTTGGGCGATTATCAACCGCGGAGGCGAACAAGGAGCGCAACACTCGCAAGCACTGCAAGCATTATTCTCCCATATTCCGGGATTAAAAGTGGTAATGCCCTCTAATCCTTACGATGCCAAGGGTTTGATGATAAGCGCCATTAAAGACGATAATCCCGTGATATTTATTGACGATCGGTGGCTTTACAACCTTGAAGGTGATGTTCCGAAAGAATTGTATTCGGTGCCGATCGGCAAAGGAACAATTAAAAGAACGGGCAAGGACTTAACAATTGTTGCCACTTCCTATATGGTGAATAAAAGCATCGATGTCGTAAGTGAACTCGAAAAGAACGGTTACTCGATAGAAGTTATTGATTTAAGAACAATATATCCGCTTGATGAAGAATTGATATTAAAATCAGTAAAAAAGACCGGAAGATTGGTGGTTGTGGATAGCGCTTGGAAATTTTGCGGGGTTGGCGGGGAGATAATCGCCACCGTAACAGAAAAAGCGTTTAATTATTTAAAAGTAAAACCGCTTCGCGTTACCTTGCCCGACTGCCCGGCGCCGTCCAGTCGTGTCCTAGAAAACGCCTATTACTTATCGGAAAAAGAAATTATTAAAGCAGTAAAATCAATTCTTGCCAAATAATCGTATGAGCTATAGGGTGCCCTTCGTAAATTATTCGCTACAGTATAAAAATATTAAGAAACAAATCGATAAGACGATGGCGGATGTTTTAAGTCGCGGTGATTTGATTTTAAGAAAGGATACCGAAGAGTTCGAGGTAAAATTGGCGAATTTCATTGATGTTAAATATGCCATTGGTTTAAATAGCGGCACTGACGCTCTGTTTTTTTCTTTAATCGCCTGTGGAATTAAAAAAGGCGATGAGGTAATTACTGTGTCCCATACTTTTGTTGCCTCAATTGCGACAATTGTCCAGGCTGGGGGGAAGCCGGTATTGGTTGATGTCGGCGACGATTATGTAATGGACATAGATAAGCTGGAAAAAGCGATCGGACCAAAAACTAAATTCATTATCCCCGTCCACTTAAACGGCCGAATGGTTGATATGGAAAAAGTGATAGCGGTTGCCAAAAAATATAATTTAACCGTTATTGAAGATGCGGCACAATCAATTGGCGCAAAATTTAAAATGAAAAAATCGGGATGGCGCGTTGCTGGATCGGTTGGGCTAACCGGATGTTTCAGTTTTTATCCGGCAAAGATTCTGGGATGTTTTGGCGACGGGGGAGCGGTGGTAACCGATAATCCGGAAGTTGCCGGAAAAGTCCGCCTTCTTCGCGATCACGGACAAGAAACGAAAACAAATATCGTTTGTTACGGCTGGAATTCCCGTCTCGATAATCTTCAGGCGGCGGTATTAAATGTTAAATTCGCTTATTTATCGGATTGGATAAAAAGAAGACGGGAGATTGCGGATATTTATAGCCGAAAGCTTATAGGGGTGAAAGAAATCAAATTACCGCCGAAAACTGATTCTGACCCCAACCGCTGCGATGTCTTTCAAAATTATGTTGTCCGTGCAGAAAAAAGAAATGAGTTGTATGATTATTTGAAAGAAAACGGCGTGGAAACTCTAATTAAAGATCGTGTCGCTAATCACCGGCAACCGGGCTTAAAACTTTCGCGCTTCAAATTGCCGGTTAGTGAAAAACTAGCCGGAGAGGTAATGTCTTTACCGATGTATCCGGAATTAACTAACCGGCAGGTTGATTATGTCATTAAATGCGTTATAGATTTTTATCGTCACGGGCGTGTATAGCGAAAAGGTTTTTGACGGTTCGATTGGTAAACCAATCGAACTAACCCACCCACCCCCCTGTTCCGTCAAAAACCTTTTCACTATCACACCAACGGGAAGCTTTAGCAGTTCGGTTGACAAGGTCAATTGAACCGTTAAAACTCTTTCTGCTACGATATTTATTTCTTATGGCTTCTTGGTCATCAAAATTACCGCGAACAAAATTCAC
>CAZUEG010000062.1:0-4857 GCA_964619495.1 uncultured Candidatus Saccharibacteria bacterium
TAGGGGGAAAAGCGCAATTCGGCGGTCAGCGATTTGGAGAAATGGAAGTATGGGCGTTAGAGGGGTATGGCGCAGCGCACACTCTTCAGGAAATGCTGACGATTAAATCCGACGATGTTCCCGGCCGGGCGGCAACATACGAAGCGATTTTGCGGGGGGAACCAATCAGAAATCCGAGCGTTCCGGCGTCTTTTAATCTTCTGGTTAATGAATTAAAATCTCTCGGATTATCGGTCGAAATCAAAGAGAAGATTATTTCGGATGACGACAATGAAAATAGCGGCGAAAAATAGCAGTCTGGCCGACGTTCTTGTCGTTTTGTAAATTATCCCAATTTATCGTTTAATAATATGCGGGTTTCCGATATCGATGCTATCAGAATTAAAGTCGCTTCTCCGGAAGAAATCTTGTCATGGTCTCACGGGGAGGTAACCAAGCCGGAGACGATTAATTACCGGACCCAGAGAGCAGAAAAGGACGGTCTTTTTTGCGAGAAAATATTCGGTCCGGAAAAAGATTATGAATGTTATTGCGGAAAATATCGCCGGATCCGCTATAAGGGCGTTGTCTGCGACCGTTGCGGCGTTGAGGTAACCAAGTCGTCGGTGAGAAGAGAGAGAATGGGACACATTAAGCTTTATTGCCCGGTGTCTCATATTTGGTTTTTAAGGGGCGTTCCTTCAAGAATGGGGATGGTTTTTGATATTCCCGGCCAACAGCTGGAAAAAGTAATATATTTTGCCGCTTATATCGTGACCGGCGTTATTGATGACGCGAAAAAGAGCATATTGGAGGGAATTGAAGAAGAGTTCAAAAGAAAACTTAAGACAATCAAAGGCGAGAAAGATGAATTACCGATCGGAAAAACCAGAGACGATCTGATAACGGAGTTGAAAATATCGCGCGATCGGGCGAAGGAAGAAGTTAACGGCATTAAGCTTCTGAAAATATACTCGGAAGTTGATTTTCACCGCTTGTCTCTAAGGTATGGCGAATGTTTCGAAGCGGGAACAGGAGCAGAGACGCTTCAGAAGCTTTTTTCGGCAATTGATGCCGATAAGGAAATTGCAAAAATATCGCGCGACTTGGAATCAATTAAATCGATTAAAGACCCCCATGACCAGAATGCCGATAGCGATAAAGAAGAAGCGGCGCAAAAAAAAGCCGATGAACCGCAAGGGCAACCCAAAGTTTCCGAAAGCGCCTCTGGAGAATTAAGAAAGAAACTCTTGAGACGGTTAAAGCTTTTCCAGGGGATGAAAAAAGCGGGAATCAGGCCGGAGTGGATGTTTTTAACCATCTTGCCGATTCTTCCTCCGGACCTGCGGCCGATGGTTCAATTAGATGGCGGACGCTATGCGTCATCCGACCTTAACGACCTCTATCGCCGGGTGATAAACCGCAACAACCGGTTAAAATATTTGTTGGAAATTAACGCTCCCGAAGTAATTGTACGGAACGAAAAAAGAATGCTTCAGGAAGCAGTGGATGCCCTGATTGATAACGGAATGCGCAAGGGGACAATGACTCAGGCGACGACCGGCGGGCGGCGGCTTCTAAAATCGCTTACAGACATATTAAAAGGAAAACAAGGCCGATTCAGACAAAATCTTCTCGGAAAGAGGGTTGATTATTCCGGACGGTCGGTAATTGTCGTTGGTCCGGAGTTGACTCTCGACGAATGCGGGTTGCCAAAGAAAATGGCCTTGGAACTGTTTAAGCCCTTTGTAATAAAAAAGATTCTCGAAAAAGAGTTGGCTTATAATGTCCGCGGGGCGGCACGGCTTATCGAGGAGGAAACTGATGAAGTATGGGCGATTCTCGAAGAAATCGTAATGGGCAAGGTCGTGCTTTTAAACCGGGCGCCAACTTTGCACCGCTTAGGAATTCAGGCGTTCAAACCGATTCTTATCGAGGGCGAGGCGATTCGCATCCATCCTTTGGTGTGCAAGGCATTCAACGCGGATTTCGACGGCGACCAGATGGCCGTTCATCTTCCGTTATCGGACGAGGCGCAGAAAGAAGCACAATCAATAATGCTTTCTTCGACAAATTTATTAAAACCGGCGACGGGAACGCCGATTGTCAGTCCTTCGCAAGACATTGTTCTCGGCTGCTACTGGCTGACAAAAGTTATCAAAGGCCTTAAGGGAGAAGGGATGGTGTTCGGATCCGGCGAAGAGGCAATTATTACTCTCAATTACGAGGCAGTGGCAATGAAGGCATCGATAAAAGTAAGAATCAACGGCCAATTTGTTGAAACCAGCGTCGGGCGGTTGATTTTTAATAATGCCCTGCCGAAAGATTTCCGATACGTAAACGACATAATGAGCTCAAAGGCGATTGACAAGGTATTGAGAGAAATTATCGAAAAGTATGATAACCAAACCGCTAAAGAAACCCTTGACCGCGTTAAATCGTTAGGATTCGAGTACGCTACGGTATCCGGCGTTTCCTGGGGAATGGATGATTTAACGATTCCCAAGGAAAAGCCGCAGATTATCGAAAACGCGGAAAAAGCGGTTGACGAGGCTACTGACTACTATCAAAGGGGGTTTTTATCAAAGGAAGAAAAAACCAATAAGATTATCAGTATCTGGCAAAAAACAAAATCAGAAATCGAAAAACTGGTCCCCAGAACCTTATCCGAAACCGGTTCTGTTTTTCAAATCGTTGATTCCGGCGCTCGCGGTTCATGGTCCCAGCCAGTACAAATGGCGGGAATGAAGGGATTGGTAATTAATCCCGCCGGCCAGATTATCGAATTGCCGGTCAAAAGCTCGTTCAAAGAAGGTTTCACCGTTTTGGAATATTTCAACTCGACCCATGGAGCAAGAAAGGGTACGGCTGATACGGCGTTAAGGACTTCTACCGCCGGATATTTGACAAGACGGCTGGTTGATGTCGCCCACGAGGTGGTAATAAACGAAGATGACTGCCAGGACGATGAAGGAACAGCGGTTACCAAGGCCGGTTCGGCGGCGATCGGGCAAAATATGACCTATAAGATTGTCGGCCGGGTTGCCGTAAAGGACGTTAAAACCCTTAAAGCCGAGGGGGTAAAAGAGGAGACGATCGTCAAAGCCGGCGATATTATCACCTGGGAAAAGGCGGAGGCAATCATTACTCACGGGATTGAAACATTAGCCGTCAGGTCGCCCCTGACATGCAAGGCACATCACGGCATCTGCCGGAAATGCTACGGTTGGGATTTGGGCAAGAATCAGTTGATAAATGAGGGCGAGGCGGTAGGAATCGTCGCCGCCCAAGCGATTGGCGAACCGGGAACGCAATTGACAATGAGGACATTCCACACCGGCGGCGTCGCCTCCGGCGGCGATATAACCCAAGGTCTGCCGCGGGTACAGGAAATATTTGAGGTGCGCGAGCCTGGCGGTAAGGCCGAGGTTTCCCGCTATGATGGCGAGGTGATTGATGTAACCGACGAAGGATTGATTCAAATAAAAACAAGACAAGTTGCGGGAAAATCAGATAATCCTAAAAAAAGCAAGAAAAATACGCCCAAAATCACCAAAAAGATCCCGCCGGTAATCGAATATAACGCGCCGGCCAAAGTCGCAATTTGGGTCAAGCCGGGTGACTCCATTAAAAAAGGACAGCAATTATGGGAGGGTAACCTTGACCTGAAGGACGTGTTCAGAACACGCGGTTATCAGGAAACTCAGCGCTATGTTATCGATGAAATCCAAAAAATATATTGCTCTCAAGGGGTGAATATCCACGATAAGCATTTGGAGGTGGTTGTCCGGCAGATGTTTTCCCGGGTAAAAATTAAAGACGGCGGCCAAAGCATTTTTGCTCCCGGAGAAATAATCGAGAAGGCAAAATTTATTGAAACCAATACCCTTTTAAAAAAGCAAGGGAAGACGCCGGCGACAGCGAGCATTATTCTTCTGGGAATTTCAAAAGTGGCCTTGACCACCGATTCTTTTCTCTCCGCCGCGTCTTTTCAAGAAACGTCTCGGGCATTAATCAGAGCGTCCCTTGAGGGAAAAGAGGACCGCTTGAGAGGACTCAAAGAGAATGTCATTATCGGTAAATTGATCCCCGCGGGAACCGGTTTCAAGAAACGCCTGAATGAGGTATAATGGACGATTAACGTTGACCAATTCTATTCCGTGCCTAAACACAACGGAAAAAATTATAAAAAAAATCACCGCGAAAGCCGGCGCGAAAACGGCAAAAAAAAGACAGGAGGCCTGATAATCGGAATCCCCGAGCCCATTAAAAAATGGATCGCGGGAGTGGTCTTTGTTTTATTTGCCATTATTTCTGTTCTTAGCTTTTTTGGTTTGGCCGGAATCGCCGGACAGGCAATTCTTGCCGGGTTTAATTTTTTGGTCGGGCGGGCGGTATATGTTATCCCGCTTGTTTTTGTGTTTGGCGGGGTTATCTCCGTTAGGACCGCCTACCGCCGGTTTATGATTCCCTTGATCTTGGCGGCGGTTCTTGTCGTATTTTCAATCAGCGGCATATTCGGCGTTTTGGCGGTGGAAAAAGGGGAAACGGATATCGGCCAGGCGCGGATAGACGGCGGAATAATCGGCTACGCATTCGGCTTCGGCTTTTTCAAGCTTTTTGGTTTTTTGGTATCGCAAATTATTTTTTGTTCAATGATGATTATCGGCTTGGTTATCTTCGGGCAATTGTTTATTCACCGCGAAAAAGGATTAGAAGTGAAAAAGGGCGAAGCGAAAAAAGAAGATAACGGCGAGGTAAAAGAAACCGGTCCGTCAATCGTCAAAAAAATGTTTCCTCCGCAATTAAGGGTGAAACAGTTGGAAGCGCCGCCGGATGCAAAACCGCTGAAAACGGAAAACGTATCGGCCAATCCGG
>CAZUEG010000063.1:0-4791 GCA_964619495.1 uncultured Candidatus Saccharibacteria bacterium
GTTACATCACACGATCATAACCCTGTTCATGACGCTATGGGCAACCTTGAAGCATTTGAAAGGATGCTAAACGGAGAAAGGTAAGTATAAAGAAATTTTAAAGTGAATTATGCCAAAGGTTTATACTGAGCGAAGTCGAAGTGAAATCGCCACGAAAACCGAAAATTTATGACAAAGAAAAATAAAAAACAAGAAAAAGAAAACCAAGGAAGCATTGCGATTGCTGAATATCGCTTTGAATATAAATGAAGATTATGTTCAGACACATATCGGTTTTATTTGCGCTTATGGGACTCTGGGCGATGAAAGAAAGCGAGAAGATGCAGTTAAAACCGCTTATGAAAAAACATTGAAAAAATTTCCAAAGTGGCCAAGACGAATAGAATGGGGTTATATGGAAAATCGCGCGTATATGCGAGCGATTCAATATATGGGCGAGTTGTATTGGGATAATGGGAAAAAAGAAAAGGCGATTGAGTTATTTCGGCTTTTGTTAAAATTGAATCCAAATGACAATCAAGGCGCGCGATACGAGATCGCCGCGTTGTATGCCGGATTAAACGGGGAAGATGTCAATAGAATGACAGATGAAGGCAACGAAAAGCAGGATTGGAGTGAGCAGGAAAATCTTGTTCGGGAACAAAACAAAAAACATAAGTTTTGGAAAGCGCCAAAATATTAAGTGAATTTTATGGCAAATAAAAATCAAAAGGTTCTTGTGGCAATGTCCGGAGGAGTTGACTCATCGGTCGCCGCTTTTTTATTAATCCAGCAAGGATATACCGTTAAGGGGGTTCATTTCCGTCTTATTCAGAAAGATGCTGGATCAGAAAGAGCGAGGGCAATTGCCCGATTCTTAAAAATTCCATATTGCGTTGTCGATTTGAGACGTGAATTCAAGCAAAAAATCATCAAGCCGTTTTTAAACCAATATCAATCTAATTTAACACCCAACCCTTGTGTTGTTTGCAATCCGGAGATTAAATTTGCTACTCTTTATCGATTGGCGGTAAAAGAGGGTTTTGATTATTTTGCCACCGGTCATTATGCGCGGGTCAAAAAGGGCATTACCAATATCAGGCTGTTAAAAGGTCTTGATAATAATAAAGACCAGTCGTATTTTCTTTGGCGGTTAAACCAAAAATTTTTAAAGAAGACAATTTTTCCTTTAGGGGATTATGCCAAGAGCGAGGTTAAATTAATTGCCGGAAAAATCGGTTTGCCGTATTATTCCGACAAAACAGAAGAGAAGATTGATGAATCACAGGAGATTTGTTTCGCTCAAGAAGGATTGGAATGTTTTTTGAAAAAGAACTTCGCTTCGAAGCCGGGAAATATTGTTAATGACAAAGGTAGTATCCTGGGAAAACATGACGGACTGTTTTTTTATACTCTTGGCCAAAGAAAGGGCCTTGGTTTGTCCGGCGGTCCGTATTTTGTCGCGGATAAGAATAAAAAAAGAAACGAATTGGTTGTCGTTAAAGACGAGAAAAAGCTCTTAAGAAAGGAGTTTATGATTAAAAAAGCTAACTGGATTAACGGCAAAGAACCAAATCTTCCGATATCCGTTTGGGTCAAAATACGATACCGGCAGAACGAGGAGGCGGCGAAGATATATATATCGGACAAGAAATCGATTTACCGGATAATTACCGCTAAACCTTTAAAAGCAATCACTCCCGGCCAGTCAGCAGTATTTTATCAAAATCAAGAACTTATTGGCGGCGGGATAATCTTTTAAGCTTGGCGTCTTGCTTTTATCAATATAAACGCTAATATTTTCTTAGTAGGCCTGGCAATATATGAGTATTAAAAGGTGGATTGCGGAAAATTTCGGTTATCGATTTCTCGGCTGTTATTACACCCGGTTTCACGACCCGTTGTTTTCCTTTATCCAAAAAAATATACCGGATGATTTTTTAGGCAGGGACATCGCCGATCTTGGCTGCGGCGATGGCAGTAACACCTTAAGGATAATCAAGGCTTTTAAACCAAAATCGGTTATCGGATACGATTCCTCGATTTACGGAGTCTTAAAGGCAAAAAATAGAGGCATCGACGCCAGATATCTGGACTTCGATTACGGTTTGCCGAGAGGAGAAATGGCAACTTTTACATTTTCACTGCATCACGCCGAGGATAAAGAAAAAACCTTGAAAGAAGCGAAAAATAACTTTTCCTATCTGTTTATATGCGAGCCATGCCTTGACCTTTACCATCGCCTGTTTGATGCCGGAAATCCTCTGACCAAGAAAGGCTGGACGGACCTTTTCGATAAAGTGCTGGAAGATTACCGAGTCTTTGAACGGAAGAATAACATTATCGTTTTCTATCATAAGGGCGGCGGTAATTAGGGATTCGGCAAGCTGTCGGCCCTTGACTACCTTTTACGCATAAATTAAGGTATAATAATACCGAAATGAGAATATGGGGAAACCCAATTAAGAAAGGTCGATTTTAGAAAGAAAATGAAATAGTTTGAAAACGAAAAAAATATGGCAACAACTGCATATTGCGTCAAGTGTAAAGCCAAAAGGGAGATGAAGGACGAAAAAGAGGTCGTTATGAAAAGAAAAGGCGGAGCCAAGGGGAGAGGCGCGAAGGGAACCTGCCCGACCTGCGGAACAACAATGTTCCGAATATTAGGAAAAGCCAAATAATCATTGTTTACCTGAACTCATTGGCCCAAAAACAAATGTTTCTTGGGCCTTTTAGTTAGATGTCCGTGAAAAAAAACTGCTATCTGTCAATTGTCGTGGTTCTGGTTGTCAGTAATATCCTCTCGTGGATTGCCGTTTATAGTCTCTTGGGACCATCGGCCCTGGTGGTTACCTTTTTTGACATTGGCCAAGGAGACGCAATGCTGATAGTCACCCCTTTGAGACATAAAATCTTAATTGACGGCGGGCCGGATAACGCGATTCTTGAGAAATTAAATACGGTTATGCCTTTTTGGGACCGCCATTTGGATGCCGTAGTCCTTACCCATCCGGATCACGACCACATGGGCGGACTGGTTGAGGTTGTTAAGAATTACCGAGTCAGTAATGTGATAATGCCGGAAACGGATAAAAACAATAGCGAAATAGAAGAATGGCAGTCAGCCATCCAAGAGAAACGGATAAATGTCCGATATGGGGCGAGGGGAAATAGGCTGGTTTCCGGCGAAGCGGTAATGGCTGTTGTTCATCCCCAAACAAAAGAAGCGGTTAGTAGTGGAAAAAATGATGCTAATGATGACGCCATTGTCATCAGGCTGTCGTTTGGCAAGAATTCGTATTTATTCGCCAGCGATATCAGCGGCGGGACGGAAAAAGAGATCATCAAAGCCGGCGATAATTTAAAGTCGTCAATATTAAAAATTCCCCATCACGGAAGCGCCAGCTCCACAACCGACGGATTTTTAAAGTCAGTAAGCCCGACGGTGGCAATAATCTCCGTTGGCAAAAATAATTACGGTCATCCGGGCGAAGCGGTCTTTAAGAGAATGGCAAATTATGATATCAAGGTTTTAAGGACCGACCTTAATGGCGATATTAAAACAGTTAGTAATGGCGAGAAGATTAAGATAGTATCAGAGCGGTAGTTTCTATAGAAATAACAGCAGGTTAATATTTAATCGAAATAATCAAAATAAAGATATGGCGGATTTTCCCGTTTTCAAGACAAAAGTCATCGGCGTTGATCAGAAATTTGACTTGACGAACCCCGAAGAACGAAAAAGATATTTCGAAGCAAAAGCCGGCGAAAATATAATTAAACTGCGCAATTATCTGAAAAAGAATACATTTATCGCTTATCTTCTGGGAAAAAAGAATTCCGGAAAGGGGACTTATACAAAAATGCTGGGAGAGGTTGTCGGCCCGGAGTACATCGAGCATTTGTCGGTTGGGGATATGGTGCGGGGGATTGACGAGGAGCTGAAAGACGAAGAGAAGAAAAACGCTCTCTACGAATTCTTAAAAGTTAATTACCGCGGCTGGGTCCCCCTTGATGACGCCTGGCAAGCGCTGATTAACCGGAGCACCAAGGTCTTGTTGCCGACAGAGTTAATTCTCGCTTTAGTTAAACGGGAAATATCAAGAAAGAGCAAAAAGACGGTATTTATCGACGGTTTCCCCCGAGAACTGGACCAGATATCTTATTCGTTGTTTTTTCGCGATCTGATCGGCTACCGGGACGACCAGGATATCTTCGTGTTGATAAACGTTCCGGAGACGGTCATTGACGAGAGAATCAAATGGCGGCGGATATGTCCGAATTGTCAGACGTCGAGAAACCTAAAGTTATTGCCGACCCCCAACCCCGGATTTGACGAAGAAAAGCAGGGATTCTATCTGTTATGCGACAATCCCAATTGTCAGAATGTCAGAATGGTCCAAAAAGAGGGCGATGAATTGGGGATTGCTCCGATCAGAGAGCGGCTTATTACCGACGGCCAGCTAATCGAAAAATCGTTCAGCCTTCACGGCATACCAAAAGTATTATTAAGGAATGCGGTTCCCGTCGACGATGCCAAGAATTTGATGGATGATTATGAGCTGACCCCGGAATTTATCATGAATAAGGAAGCCGGCGGAAAAGTAACCGTGAAGGAAAAGCCGTGGATTATTGATGATAACGGCGTACCCTCATATAGCCTGATGCCGCCAGCGGTCGTTTTGTCGCTAATAAAACAATTAGTGTCGGTATTGGGATTGTAAGCCAAGATTGGCTTGGGAAATAGGGTTGGGGATTAGTTCCGATTGACATGGCATTGTCACAAACTATAATTAAATTAGTCCTGCTGAT
>CAZUEG010000064.1:0-4790 GCA_964619495.1 uncultured Candidatus Saccharibacteria bacterium
CCTGAATCCGGTCTCTTTCTGTTTGCGTCAAATGATGTTTTGTTTTCATTGTTCATTTTACCCGAAAAAGTTTCTTTTCAGAACGGAATCTTGGCAGCATGGCAGCGACGTACGTATGCTTAGGTTGTCACCGCCGTTACGGCGGTTACCGCAACGCTTGTCCCGCTTGCGGGGGAAGCGTCTACGAAGAAAAACCGGCGCAACAAGCAATGCCGGCAAAAAAGGGGATGCAGTTTGTTTTGTATTCTTGTAGCGTCGTTCCTTATGGCTGGAGTTCTGATGCTCCTGCTGTAGGGAAACAAAGGCGGAATCGCGAGGTTCCACTTTTGTAGTTTTAGCCACAATTATTACCATTAGCGCGTTCGACGAATTATTGGTACAATCATAGGTGTTACATACCAATAACTGTGAGATGGAAGAATACATAACAAAAGAAGAATTAAAAGAGTTAGAAAAAATAAACGGAGAAATGCGCGGCGTTTCGATTAAGGAAATGATGGGTTTTGTTTTATTAAAAGAGGGGAGGGCTGGTTTAGATAAACTCGAAGAATCTCTGGATAAGCTTGGATACGGCGTAAAATATGACGACATCCAGCTGTTTGCTTATTACCGGCTCATTGTCGAAGCGCTAATATACGTGTTAATAAAAAAAATCTTCAATTATACCGACGATCAGTTTATTGAAATGGGATACTATGAAACAAAATCCTCGCCAACGGCAATAAGGTTGTTTTTGATGTATTTAATCTCGATCGAAGATGCCATACGCTCGCTGAATAAAATGTGGCGGGCGTACTATACGGTCGGCCGTTTAAAAGTTGTTGAATTGAATAAGGAAGTAAAATACGTGATATTAAGACTGGAAGACTTTAAAACCGTTTCTTTGCATTGCTTTGATCTGCGAGGTTATCTTGCCGGAATTGTAGAAATGATGGTTAAAACGAAAGCAACCTGTATTGAGTCTAAGTGTGTTCATCGGGGAGATGACTATCATGAATTTATAATACGGTGGTAACATTTAAAAATTGATATAAAGATATGAGAATTAACAAAACAGGGGTATTGGTGGCGGTTTTATTGGTTGGATTTGCCGTTTTAGTTTACGCAATCAGCCGCCCGAAACCGATGGCTGATGATGATTTAAATGTTAATCAGCCGGATAATAGTACCAAGATTATGAATTCATCAACTTTTGATATCCAAGGAATGAAAGTAGAAATAATCAAAGAAGGGGCCGGAGCAGTTGCTAAGAATGGCGACACAGTTACCGTTAATTACACGGGAGCGCTTGAAGACGGAAAGATATTCGATTCCAGTCTCGGCAAGGGAGAATCTCCTTTTAGCTTTCATCTTGGCGCCGGCGAGGTGATAAAGGGATGGGATCTGGGAGTAGCCGGTATGAAAATAGGCGAGCAAAGACGACTAACAATTCCCGCAAATTTGGGTTATGGCGCAACGGGCACTCCCGGCGGCCCGATTCCTCCGAACGCAACGCTAATCTTTGACGTGGAACTATTGTCTGTAGAATAAACCGGCCAAAATTATTTTTTATCCCCCTTGCGGAAAACCGTGGGCGTAAGCTCGCGGATGAAAAGGTTTTTGCGTTTCTGAAAAAATAACAAAAAAAGCAGTATGAAGGAATTTTCCACGCTTAACTTTCAAAAAATTTACAAAAGAGGCATTATTAAAGGAACTTTGCAAGAATTTAAGATGTGGCAGGAAATAATTAAATACACCGGCTGGCGTATATTCATAAGACAAACATTTTTGTTTGCTAAAGATAAAATATTTTTCTAAAAAAATATGAATAAAAATAATACCGAAGTAGAGCTTAAATATCAGATAAGGAATCAAAAAAAACTGCAAGGCTGGCTTGATAAAAACGCAAAACTTATTTTTTCCAGCCGGCAAGTAGATGAATATTATACGCCGGCGCATGAGAATTATTTTAAAGAAAAAAGGCCGAGAAAGTACTTGCGTATCAGAAAAAGCGGCGACCGGTGGTCTACAGCTTTCAAATATTGGTATCCGTCGGGAAAAAAGGGCGAGTACTCTCATTGCGACGAGTTTGAAACGGATGTTGATAATGGAATACAATTAAGAAAAATATATCTTGCCGTCGGTTTTAAGCTATTGGTTATCGTTGATAAAACCAGAACAGCGTATCGTTATCGGGAGTTTGAGATAGAAATAGACAAGGTAAGAGGGCTGGGCGGTGTTTGCGAAATTGAAATAAAGGGAAAATACAGAAGTCCGGAAGAAGCGCTTAAAAGAATAAAGGAATTTGCGCAAGGCATCGGTTTTATTGAAACCGACCGCGGCGATGATCTGAAATTAGGATATGCCTATCTGATTGCCAAGAGAAAGGGGATTGTAAAAAAGTGAAAGGGGATAAACAAATTTATAGTACATTATCACGATAATTCCTTATTAATCTTATGCTTAGATATATCAATATAAAGTATAAAAAGGAAAACATCGGACTTATATATTTAAAGGACAATAAGCCGGTTGTTGTTTGCCGCGACTCTTGGGGAACAGGAAAAATAGTCGGCGAGTATGTTAAAACTATAGAGAACAATAAAATTGCGCATATTAGCGGCCGGACAAAAAAGACCGGCGAAGTCACCGTCAATTCGACTATTAAGAAAGACGTAGAGCCTGGCGATCCGGAATATATCTTTGCCTTAGCCGATAATTTAAACGCCGCGGAACTGGAATATGAAAAAGAGAGAATATCTTTTTTTAGATGCGAAGAGGAAGATGGCGAATTTGAAGAGTCAATATTTGACTTTAAATTACGGCATAATCGGGCAAGACCCATCGGCTTCAATATTTTTTTAGAAATGGTCAAAAGCCTTGATTTTGACGGTTATATCCCGAACCTGCTTAATATGTTGGAGCATATGATTGACAGTTTGGAAAAAGTGGAGAACCGGTACGATCAATTAGAGGTGGCAAAAACAATTTTTCTTGCCGAACTGTTTAACAACGAAATGGATTCCTATCTTACTTCGTTTCATGGAAGTAATTTTATTGGCGCAAGCGAATGGTTTCATTGCGACGCATTTAAGCAGAGGTGGGCGGAATTAAAAGAGAGAAGAGATTCTTTGTACGCCCGGCTGATAACTATCCAGATCAAAATCGGCAAGAAAGAAATTAATGAAATAATGCGCAGTTATTGCGGGTTAATTACCAGATACGCGTTTCCCGGCAACTAAAAGCAATATATACTTAGAAACAGCGATGTGTTACAATCAAGCCGGTGAAAAGGTTGATTTAAATAAATTAAATAAAAAATATGGTAAATTTTGTTGTTAAACAAGACGGGACGAAGGAACCTTTTGTCGGTGAAAAAATAACAGCCGCGGTTTCGGCCGCCGCGAAAGAAGCCGGGTATCCCGAAGAAAAAGTAGCAGAAGTTGCCGCAAAAGTGGTTGCGGCAGTTACCGGCGCTTTTGGCGAAAAGGAAGAAGTTTCCAGTACGGAAATTAAAGTAAAGGTTTTGAGCGAACTGGACACATTAGCGCCGGAAATCGCTGATGCCTGGAGAGAATACGATAAAAGCAAATAACATGATTTGAAAAAGCTCATCATCTAGTGATGAGCTTTTTGTTTACAAACGGTTGACAGCCTTGCGTTAATTTGCTATAAGGGTCGTAGCTAATGGGAAAGCTCTTAGAGGGCTTTTGACGAAAATATTCGCCGGTTTCTCTAAAGATAACGCCCAGAAGTTTCTTCCTGATGCGGAAGAAAATGGTCGTTAATAGTAAAAAAGAAACAAAACAATGTCATTCGACAACACTTCAAGACAAGGAGGAGGGTTCGAACGCCAGATGTATAATGTCACCGACATGAACATCAAGTGCGCCGATTGCGGAGCCGCAATCACCGAACTTCCCTTCAAGCCAGATCCGGCCAGAGTTGATTCTCTGAGATGCCGCGACTGCATGAGAAAATTTCGCGATGCAAATCCGCGACCGAGAAACCGGTACTAATCTTAGTTGGTTTACTCAAGAAAAAGCCCTTAACGGGCTTTTTCTGTTTAACCTTGTTATGGTAGAATGACGTTATTAACAAATTATTATATGGCCATGGAGAAAGAAAACGACAGTATAAAAGAAGAAATAAAGGTAACCGGAGAAAAAGTCGTTGAAGTGGTTAAAAAGCTGATAAAAGAAGGAAACGCCAGAAAGATAATAATAAAAAACGAGAACGGGGAATCGCTGGTGGAGATTCCTTTAACGGTTGGCGCCGTCGGCGTTATTGCGATTCCCGTATTGGCGGCTGTCGGCGCCCTCGCCGCTTTGGTTAAAAACTGCACAATCGTGGTAGTTAAAAAAGAAAAAAATTAAAGATCTTTATGGCAATAAAATTATCGGAAAAATTATTTTTAGGATTATTCTCTCTGTCAACGGCTTTATCTGTTATTTATATATTCAGCGATATGTCGGAGATAAGGAACGTAAAAAGCACATTGAATTTTGTGTTTTTACTCTTTCCGATAATTTTGATGGTATTCCATTCGTTCATTACTCTTTCACCTAAAAGGGCAATATTCTTTATTGCGATTGGCATGACAGTGGGGACAATTATGGAATATCTCGGGCTGAAATACGGCGTCGTATTTGGCGGAGGATACGAATACCACATGCCACATCCGACAATATTTACCGTGCCCTTGCCGGTTGTAATGTTTTGGCCGGTTTTTATGTATACAAGTTATTGCCTGGTTAATTCTTTTCTAATTTGGTTTAAAAAAAATAAGCCGAGCCGTTTAAATGGGCCTT
>CAZUEG010000065.1:0-4725 GCA_964619495.1 uncultured Candidatus Saccharibacteria bacterium
ATTTGACTATCTATATTCTCGTTCCGCCAGTCGCTTTGAGCGACACCATGCTAGCGGAATTGCGAAGATTACTTTTAAATTTTGTTGTTGAATACAATGGGGTTCGGCTGCGAAATGCTGCCAAAAATATTTTATCTTCTAAAGCAATAATCGAGTAGGGTCGCATGGCTCAGTGGTAGAGCGTTCGCTTCACATGCGAAAGGTCGAAGGTTCGATCCCTTCTGCGACCACCGAGTCTGTCAATGGGTAAATGGGTTGATGGGTAATGATAATTAGTTTTTTGCGTGATGTTTAATTTTTACAAAAAATAATTTTGCGTTACCGGAAAACACAAAAGATATGGCGAAAAAAGACACCTCCGCTTATGAAAACGAGCCGATCAATGATTTGATTATCTTTGGAATTTATAATGTTTTAGAAAACGACAGGAAATGTGTTTTTGAACGGTTGGTCAAAGAATGTTTTACCCTGTTCCCCCGGGCGTTCTGTTTTGACTCGTATCGGGATTGGCCGGATAGCCGCCGATTAGATCGGCCCTTGAGATGGTTAAGAAAAGAAAAAATAGTTGTTGGTGATCCAAAAACATCTTTTACTCTGACAAAACTCGGCAAGGAAAAAGCGATAATCATAGAAAAACGCTTACGCCAAAAGAAGCTAAACCTCTTTTAGCCGTTAATATTGATCATAAGGTTATGCAGCAGCGGCAGCGAAACAAACCAACCGGAGAAAAAAGAGCGGTCATTGCTATCGGCGGGTCAATCGTCTATCCTGACGAGATCAATGTTGTATTTTTAAAAAAGTTTGTTTCATATATTAAAAAGCAGGTGAGAAAGGGCTATAAATTTGTTTTTGTTATCGGCGGGGGAAAGGTGTGCCGTAAATATCAGAAAGCGGGAGGGGAAATTGTTAGGCTAAGGGCCACCGAAAAAGATATGATCGGGATTGCCGTTAGCAGGTTGAATGCATATTTTGTAAAGACGCTTTTTAAGAATTTGGCGGAAAAGGCGTTATTTGATTCCCGCAGAAAATTTACCGGATTTAGGAAAAAACCGATCATTATCGCGTGCGGGTGGGAACCGGGAGGATCAACCGACCTTGATGCCATTTTTGTCGCTATCGATTTCGGCTTAAAAGAAACAATCATCTTGGGTAATACTCCCTATGTTTATACGGCGGATCCGGAAATTGATAAGAATGCAAAGCCTCTCACGAATCTGACCTGGAAAGAATACTTTAATTTCGTTCCCAAAAAATGGACGCCGGGGTTGCATTCACCGGTAGATCCGGTGGCGTCAAAAATTGCGAGAGATAACAAGCTGAAAGTAATTGTTTCCGACGGTGATTTTTCCAATTTGACAAAAATACTGGAAAACAAAAAATATCGGGGAACATTAATCAGCGACGGCCAATAATAATGATTATCAAAGTAAATGCGTATCCGAAATCATCGCGCGAAAGGGTAGAGATCGTTGATAAGGATAATTATATAATCCGCGTTAAAGAACCGCCGGCTAAAGGACTTGCAAATAAACGGATCTTGTCATTGTTATCATTGCATTTGAACGTCCCGATCGGAAAGATAAGAATGAAGTCTGGAGCCAAAACGCGCCGCAAAACGTTCGAAATAGATGAATTATAATTGTATTTTAAAAACACTGGCAGGAGAATCAGGATACCGCCTAAGGCAAGCAAAAAAGGCGGTTTTTGTCGGTTTGGTTAATGATTGGCAGGAGGTATCAGTCTTATCCGTGCCATTAAGAGAAGCGTTAAACCGCAAATGTTCGTTATCCATCGCTGGTAAAATACACTCTTCTAAAGAAACGGCATCTGTAAAAGCAATAATCGAATTAAAGGATGGTTTGGAAATCGAATCCGTATTAATGCGCCATAATAATAACCGCAATACGGTATGCGTTTCTTCCCAGGCAGGATGCCCCTTAGGATGCTTATTTTGTGCCACCGGAAAAATGGGATTTAAACGGAATCTTACAAGTTCAGAGATTATCGAGCAAGTCGTATTCTTTGCCCGTTTGTTAAAAGATGAGCAGGCGAAAGTAACCAATGTTGTTTTTATGGGAATGGGGGAGCCTCTGTTAAATTATCCGGAAGTGATTGCCGCCATTGATATCTTAAACGACAAAGACGGGTTTAACTTAGGGATCCGCCACTTCTCGATATCAACTGCCGGGATTATCGAAGGGATCGACAGGATGAGAGATGAAAAAAAAGACATTAATTTAGCTATTTCTCTTCATGCTGCCAACGATAAATTAAGGAAAATGCTGATGCCGATTGCCAACAAGTATCCGCTAAAAAAGTTATTAAACAGCGTTGACAGTTATATCAAAAGCACCAAAAGAAAGGTGATGTTTGAATATTTGATGATTAAAGGAATTAACGATTCCCTCCAAGATGCCGACGAGCTGGCATCGATAATGAGTAAGCCGTTGTATATGGTGAATCTCATCTGCTACAATCCGACGGGCAACTTCATGCCTTCCAAACCGGAAACGATTACCGCATTCAAACAAAGGCTGATTGATAGGGGGATTAGCGTGACCCAGCGCTATCATTTTGGCGGCGATATCAATGCCGCCTGCGGACAATTGGTTTATTCAAAAGAAAACAATAAGGCATGATTACCATCGATGATTTTAAAAAAATAGAATTAAAAATCGCAAAAATAATAAACGCCGAACCGGTCGAAGGATCAGAAAAACTTTTGAAATTAAGCCTTGATGTTTGTGAAGAAAAGCCGAGGCAAATTTTGGCGGGGATTGCGAAAAATTATTCTCCTGGCGATCTTGTCGGCAAAGAAATTATTGTCGTTATAAATCTCGAGCCACGAGAGATAATGGGACTTGAAAGTAATGGAATGCTGCTGGCGGCAAAAGATAATGGCGAACCGGTAATTATTGTTCCGGAAAAAGAAATCACCCCTGGGTCATCGGTGGGGTAATTCAAATATCTAATGATTAAAGAAAACGCTTGGCAATATGGTTTCCGGGTCGCTCGTTTCGCCCAGCGTGCGAAACTCGCTCACGCCGGGTTGCTCGTTCTTTTCATCCAGCCTGGCTGGATGAAAAACCATGCCCGCTTCGCAGACCCGGAGTGTCCCGGAAACCATATTGCCTCGCTTAAAGGTGAAAACAATACAATAAATATCACATTATTATGAGACCCAAAGAAGTATCTCCCCATAAATTATCGATGTTTAGACATTGCCCGAAGCAGTATTATTTTGAATACCTGGATCCGGAAATGGCGAAAATCAAAAAACTGATTAAGAAAAAACGGGCCGCAGTGGAGCTGGGTAATTTTATTCACGATACGCTGACATTGTTTTTTAAGGAATCGCCGGAAAACCGCGAGTGGAAGAAAATGGTATCAATCTTAAAGGAGCAATGGCAAGGGCCAAGAGGCAAATCTTTTGGATTTAAAGATATTGGCGAAGAGCGCAGTTATTATGAACAGGCGTTAAAAATGCTTTCCTGGTTTATAAAAAATGAAAATATTAATCCCAATATTTTTTCTCTGCCGTTTTCTCCGCCGGGAAAGTCGTTTGACGATTACATTAAAATAGCTTTCTCTGACGATCTCGAATTGGGGGGAAAAATCGATCGCCTGGACATGGCGCCGGATGGCACCCTGGAAGTTATTGATTATAAAACCGGCAAGCCGGAGAAGAATTTTCTCCAATTATTAACCTATGTTTTCTTGGCGGAAAAGATATACGGCAAGCCGGTGTCAAAAGCGGAAAACATATACCTGAAGTCAATGAATCACGACATAATAATTCCCACTGATGATTTAAAAAAACAAGCGCGTTTGGAAATACTCGATGCCGTCGATAAAATCGGCCTGGAAACGGCATGGATGCCGTTCGTATCCAAGCTGTGCCTGTATTGCGACTATCTTGATTACTGCCCGGCCAAACCGGAAGTGGAAAAGCAGTATGGAGAGGTGGTAAGCGATCCTGCGCCGGACAGCGCTCTTGGAATTTAATTGGCTATAATCGTTAGACCTTTTAACCCGGCAACTAGATGATATAATGGGCAATCGGTATTTATCCGGTATATGCCAAAACAATCATGCTAGATATCCGCAAAAGTTATTTGCAAATTGCTTTTAACCGTTCCCTTAGCGAAGTGGCAAGAATGGTTTCCCTTCTTCCGAAATCGGATCGGATTTTAGTTGAAGCGGGAACGCCGTTTATCAAGCAATACGGCAAAGAGGGGATTCGCTCTTTGAAAAACTGGTGGGGCGGCTATGTCGTTGCTGACTTAAAATGCATGGATCGCGGTTCAGAAGAAGTACTAACGGCTTCTAGGGTCGGTGCTTCGGCGGCGACGTGCCTTGGCTTAGCGCCGGTGGCGACAATCGATTTCTTCATTAATGAATGTAAGAAAAATAAAATCGATTCGATGGTTGATATGATAAATGTAAAATTCCCCTTCGAAGTTTTGCAAAAGCTTAAAAAATTGCCAAGTATCGTCATTCTCCATCGTGGGGCTGACGAGGGCGAGAATCGGGAAAAGGAAATTCCCCTTTATGATATCCATCGGATCAGAAGTACATACAACGTACTGATTTCCGTTGCCGGCGGAGAAACATTTCGCGAAGTCCGGCGGGAAATATTCAACGATTGCAATATCGCCGTCGTGTGGCGCGCTTTTTACGACGAACCCGAGAAAACCGCCGAGTTAGCCGATCAATTCTTAAAAG
>CAZUEG010000066.1:0-4720 GCA_964619495.1 uncultured Candidatus Saccharibacteria bacterium
TTTTTTACCTCGCAGTGTCGGGAGGTTTCGTTGTTTAAAAAATGAGAGCCATATAAATAATTTCTAAAGTAAACAAACACACTTCCCGAGAGGGAGGTTTTTTTATTTATCAACGAGGCCCAGTAAAGTTGTTAATCGGCGTCTGTTCGTTCTAAGTGACGGAGGTCTGACCTCCGCCATTATCAATATCCCGAGAACAGTTCTCGGGATATTGATAATGGGCGCCGGTGAATAGCCGAAAATCAGAAAGGAGGTCGTATGAGATACTACAAGCCAGAAGGGGCAGTTGCCGAATTAAAACGACGGCAATCGGATTCAGCGTTTATGGCGCTGGTGGCATCGGTAATGGGGCAAACGTGGAATAATTGTCCGATACCGATGGGTTTGTATGGATTCCTTGCCCGGCAAGTTGCGTCTTGCCGGTTAGAAGAGATCCAATTTGTTGAGCGATGCGAATCGGTTGGCCTCCAACCGTTTCAGCTGGAATACACCGGCGACCAGTTCACAACTCGAAGTCTCGACAAGATGCGCCTGACGCGTATCCTAGTCGGACAGGGGGCTGGCCGTAACGGCGGAGAGAAGGTGTTCTCGTACCACCTCATCCGCCGGCCAGCTCAATGGGAAGGCCGGTCTCTTATGGAGATGATTGCCGATAATGGAGAGCCGTTAACGGAATTTCATCACCGACTTCGACAGACGGCTTTCGAGGGCCGTGATGATCATTTCGCAGATGTAACATCATGGCTATGGCAACTTGGTCGCCGCGCCCGGGAATTCTACTACGGATTCCTGACGGCGTTTACCGTCCGGGGAATTCTCTTTGAGGATTTCACTGCCGACGGTAATCTGGCATTGAGCCGATTTGACGGGCAAGTGGTTTACGCTGCTTGCCAAAAAGTAATACGGACGATTGGCGTTGAACCGTTAATTGTCCGCCATCCGGAGTGCGCCACAAAAGACGAGGAGCGACGCACGATGGATTATTATTCCGACAAAGTGATACCATTGCTTTGCCGGTAGTAAGCCGAAGAGGCAGTGCAAACTGCCTCTTTTTGTCAGAGATTGCTTTGTAGTTATATCAAAGGAACTCATACAAAAAAACGTGATCGCCGTTTTTTTGTATGAGTTGGGGGATAACTCGGATGTGAAATTAACTAAATTGAAATCATAAATTAGATACTCGGCCTTGACAGAATGGCTTAGTTGATTAAACTTGAAGCCATCGTATGGAAAAGATTATTAACAACAAATCAAACCTGCCGGAAGGCCGCCAAATAGCGGTCAACGTTCTTATCCTCATTATCGGTCTTAAGCCGGGAGGTTTTGCTGTCAGTAATCCATAATTAGAAACGTAGAATAAAAGATATCAGCAAATTAAGCCTCCCAAATGGAGGTTTTCTTTTTCTTTCGCTTCCTGTTCTTTTACAATCTATAAAAACTTGTAAATGTAAGAGAACAGTTCTCGTTACACGTTTCGTTACACGTTACATTAAATCGAGAGACCCAGCGACATTGTTTAAAAGTGTCGTTATCCGCAGAATGGCCGTTAAAACCGCTTCTTAGCGACCATTCTGCGGATAATGTCCGCAAGGAGGAAGATGAGATGTGATGAGATATTTCGATCCAGTCGAGGCCGTAGCCGAGCTGCAGCTTCGACAACAAAATGGTATCGCCGCCCGACAAGCGGCGATGTTGTTGGGAGTCCGTTGGGATACTTGTCCGTTTCCCAACGGCAAATACGCCTTCCTTGTCCGGTCGGTTTCCACCGGCCGGATTGAGGATTGGTCGTTTGCCCAACGGGCAACCCAAGCTGGGTTGACCCCCGTATGGGCAGAGTATCCGGGGGATCGTTTCACGACGACCTCTCCAGATAAAGCGCGTCTCGCCAAGATGCTCGTTGATCTTGGCGAAGGGCGCAATGGCGGTCACCGGACCGAAGTGGTCCGGGTGATCAAGCATCCGGCCCGATGGGAAGGCCGGCCGATCGCCGAGGTCAAAACCGACCAAGGCGAATCGTTGGTGGAATTCCATCACCGCTTGCGCGAGGCGGTGTTTGGAGCTGGCGTTGGGTCACCTGTCGACCTGACGCCATGGCTCAAGGGCATCGGCAACGCCGATGCCTATTATCGCGTATATTTTGCCATGGTAGCGACCAGAGGCGTCTTGTTTGAAAACTTTGACGCCGAAGGTTCGCCGTCTCTGGCGAATTTCAATCGCCGGGTGGTTTACCCGGCATACGAGTGGGTGGCAGATAATCTTGAGGTCGAACCCTTGATTATCTTTCATCCACGATGGGCTTCCCGCCTTGAGGCGGAATATGTCCTTGAGTACTACCACGGGGCGGTACTCGGGGCGATTCGCTAAAGGCGGAGGAAAAAAGGGGGTTGTTCACACAGCCCTCCTTTCATTTTTTACCGTATTAAGTTAAACTAAAAATGTAACAATAAAAACATGCAAAAATTCAATCCGTTAAGTTACATAAAAGAATTGATTAAACTGTCGCCGCGGCAATTGGAAGGGGAAACAAAAACGGCGATAAGAATAATGGAAACTCTTGAAGAATATGAAGTTAGTTTCGACATCCATGAGTTTAAGGTCAAGATCCCCAAATGGCAGAGATGTAATCTGAAAGCCGATAGGTATAACATTTCTTGTCGGCCGTCAGGAATGGTTAGCGGCAAAATCGCTACCAAAGATAATATCATCAGCTCATTAGCTGGCTCCCAGGCGTTTTTAACGCGAGCGAATATTAATTTCAACCCTTCCTGTCGCGGATTATCTTCGCCGTCGCATTACTTCGCTTCCGCGATATCGGTTATGCCTAAGGATTTAATGAAGATAATTAATGCCAAAAAAATTCTCGGAGAGATTACCGTAAAACCGGTCAGTCACCAATCGTTGAATATTATGGCTGGCAACACAAAAAATCCAAAAACAATTCTTTTTGCCCATTATGACAGTGTTGAGTTGGGAGCAACGGATAACGCTTCTGGCGTTGCGGTAATGATGGCGGTGATTATCAAGAGACCGGTATTATTAAATACAAGTCTGTTCGTTTTTGCGGGATGCGAAGAGTTATCTTATGACAAACCGTATTACTGGGGAGCGGGATTTAGGGCCTTTGAAAGACGGTATCCGGCGCTACTAAATAGGACGGAAAAAATTATTGCCGTTGATTGCGTTGGCAACGATAATCCGCACTGGTCAAACGATTCGGATTTACTGGAAGACGCATTTCCGATTAAAAGCTTTAATCGGCACAAAAGAAAAATTTGGGCGCTATACGGCAGTATCGATAAACTAATGTCCGTTTATCATAGCGATCTGGACGATATGTCGCAATTGAGAAAAAAATGGATGGAAAAGACAATCGACTCGCTGATAAATAGATTATAGTTATCCACAAAGACATTAGTTAATTGATGATGATTAGCATTGTTGCTAATATTAGCCATTATGACGACTAAAGAAATTCGCGATCGATACTTTGAATTCTTTAAAAAAAGAGGGCATAAAATAATCCCCTCGGCTTTAATTGTCCCCAAAGGCGATCCGACAACCTTGTTCACTTCAAGTGGAATGCAACCCTTGGTCCCGTATCTTTTAGGTAGGCCGCACCCCGAAGGAAAAAGATTAGCCGATTCGCAAAAATGCTTAAGAACGGTGGACATTGACGAGGTGGGAGATAATCGCCATTCGACTTTTTTTGAAATGCTTGGCAATTGGTCGTTAGGTGATTACTTCAAAAGGGAGCAGTTAAGTTGGTTTTTTGAATTTCTAACCGAAGAACTGAAACTCAACCCGCAAAAAATTTATGTTACAGTTTTTGAAGGCAACGAATTTGTCCCCAAAGACAGCGAATCAATTGGTATTTGGAAAGATATATTTAAAAAAGCTGGAATTGACACTAGGGAGAGAGAAAAAATATTCATGTATCCTGCAGGAAAAAATTGGTGGTCAAGATCCGGTGAGCCGGAAAAGATGCCCGCCGGCGAACCCGGAGGGCCGGATAGCGAAATCTTTTATGATTTTGGCTTGCCGCATAGTCGGGAATTTGGAAATAAGTGCCATCCCAATTGCGACTGCGGCCGGTTTATGGAAATCGGCAACAGTGTTTTTATGCAATACCAGAAACAAGCCGACGGGTCGTTAAGAGAAATGGCGCAAAAAAATGTCGATTTTGGCGGCGGTTTGGAAAGAATAACGGCGGCAGTAATAAACGATCCCGATATTTTTAAAATTGATACCCTTTGGCCGATGATTCAAATTCTGGAATCTTTAACCGGCCTGAAGTACGGATCATCAGAGGGGGTAACCAAGGCGATGCGGGTAATTACTGACCACATAAGGGCGGCAATATTTTTAATCAGCGAAGGAGTTCTTCCAGCGAATGTCGAACAGGGGTATATTGTCCGCCGGCTGTTGCGCCGGGCAATCCGTTACGGCCGCGAGATAAAAATAGAAAAAGAAACGTATATCCGGCTTATTGATAGGGGAATTGCGGCCTATTTAAACGTCTACCCTGACCTTGCCGATAATAAACAAAATATCGTTTCGGCGGTTATCGGCGAGGAAGAAAAATTCACCAAAGCACTAGATCAAGGAATCAAATTATTTAATAAACTAGCGGATAACGGCACAATTTCTGGAATTAACGCTTTCCATCTTTACGATACTTTTGGCTTTCCTTTTGAGTTAACGCTGGAATTGGCAAAAGAAA
>CAZUEG010000067.1:0-4679 GCA_964619495.1 uncultured Candidatus Saccharibacteria bacterium
AGAAAATTGGCTAAAGATGGCGAGGTCTGGGTTTGGCAGGAAAAAGAAAGGCGGATTCGCGAATATTTCGATAAGATCAACAAATCCGAGGCAATTCTGGTTCTGAATTACGATAAAAACAACATTTCCGGTTATATCGGCGGCAATACCTTCTTGGAAATAGGGGTTGCTTTTTATCTGAAGAAAAAGATCTTTCTCTTAAACCAGATTCCCGATATATCCTACAAAGAAGAACTTTTGGCAATGATGCCGATAGTCATTAACGGCGACCTATCGAGGATTGCCACAAGCTAAGACAACAATCCAAACCCTTTAAGCGAGGTAATTGGTTTCCGGGACACTCCGGGTCTGCGAAGCGGGCATGGTTTTGAGCCAAGTCAGACTCGGCGAAAAGAGTGAGCAACCCGGCGTGAGTGAGTTTTGCGCGCTGGGCAAAACGAACGACCCGGAAACCAGATTGCCGAGCGCCTTTTCTTATTTGAAGAGTCAATAATATTGGGAAAACAATAGGATTATTAACCGCGGGCGAAAACAACCCCCCATACTTTTTTAGCGCCAGCTTCTTTGAGAACGGTTGCCGCTTCTTTCATTGTTGCTCCGGTCGTATAGACATCGTCGATTATTAAAATATTTTTTCCCTTCACCTCTGTTTTACTTGGACACACAAATATTCCTCTGACGTTTTCTTTTCGTTGTTCCTTATCTAAATCGGCCTGAATAAGGCTTGATTTAATCTTTTTTAGGACACGAAAATCGGTTTTCAAATCTAGGGTGATTGCTAACGCTTTTGCCAATTCCTCTGCTTGATTATATCCGCGCCATCTTAGTCTTTTGTTGTCTAAAGGAATTGCGGTCACCGTGAAACCGGAAAAGTCAGGCGGATTATCAAGAAGTTTGAAATGACTATCGATTATTGACGCCAACTCCTTGGATAATCCTCTAATCAATGGTTCGTATTTAAATTTCTTTATAATATTTCTTGCTAGCGCTTTTTCGTACGACACCGGAGCCAGCAACCCATCAAGTTTATTAGTCTCACAGAAACGACACTTTCCTTTTTTAATAATTCTTGTCGGTTTAGGGCACAGACAATATCGATAACGGGAAATATCAATAACGGCAACGCAATCATCACACACATAAGTACCCTCTTTGCCACAGCCGAAGCACGCCTTGGGAAAGATCAAATCGAGTACCGCATTTTTGATATTAATGGTCGGCATTCATTAAATCGGTAGCCTGTTTATTGCTACGACTATTAGGATATTATAATATATATCCAGAGAATGCGTTACTTCCGACTCGTTTTGCTTTATAATAGCAGGATAGGACGTAATCATGTCTAATTGACTTATAATGATCTGGTCTCCTTTTAGAAACAGCGCTAAAAAGTTTACCGGCATTGATATCGGAACTTCCTCAATTAAGATTGTTGAACTGTCTAATGGCGGCGGTCAGGTTCGGTTGGAGAATTACGGGGAAGTAAATATGAGCACTCTGTACCGCGATCCCTTAAAAACCTCCGGACAGAAGGCAATTGTTTTATCAAGTTACGATCTTGCCGCGGCGATAAAAGAAATATACCGGAGCGCTCAAATTTCGACCAAAGAAGCAATTTTTTCTATCCCCGATTTTTCCAGTTTTTTTACATCATTCAAATTACCGCCGATGACCAAAGAAGAAATTCCGATGGCAATCCGCTTTGAAGCGCGTCAGCATATTCCCCTGCCGTTGTCGGAGGTGGTATTGGATTGGTCGATTATCGGCGACGTCAATCCGGAAAAAACAAAAGAAGAAATCAAGGTATTAATGGTAGCCGTACCTCATGAAGTAATTAATCAATATGAAGAAGTGGGAAAATTAGCGGAATTAAGAGTCAACGCCTTGGAGGCGGAGGTGTTCGGGCTGGCGAGATCGGTTGCCCGGGGAGTGACCGATACGATCGGAATCATTGATATGGGAGCGCAGACAACAACAATGAGCGTTGTCGATAACGGACAGCTTCGGGAAAGCCATAGCTTCGATATTTCCGGAAATGAATTAACCAGAGTGTTGTCAAAAGCTCTTAATGTCAGCTACGAAGAAGCAGAGCGGATGAAGCGGCGCCACGGGGTTCGCTCATCAGAAATGAATCTGGCAAAAACATTAATGCCGCTGATTGACATTGTCGGCAGCGAAGCGGAAAAAGTTATCCGCGACTACTATCAGCTCGAAGGAAAAGAGATTAAGAAAGTGACTATCGCCGGGGGGTCGGCGCTTTTGCCGGGATTAAGAGAATATTTATCCGACTGCTTGAAGAGAGAAATCGATACCGCTGATCCGTTTAAAAATATTGCCTATCCGCCGGTTCTCGAATCGACGATGAAAGATATCGGTCCCGCCTACGCGGTTGTCACCGGCGTAGCGCTAAGAGGCCTGTTATAACGCCGTTAGGCCGACATATAACCTCTAAAACATTAACATTTATTTGTAAATAATTTATGGCTATTGAAATCATTCCCAGAAAAGCCGAAAGTCAAAACAGCCCCTTAACAGATATCGTCTTCTATATCGCTCTTTTCCTTTTAACGGCTACGGTTTTGGCATACTTTGGAATCAGGTACTTCGATGGAAAAACAGCAGAAAAATATAAAGAAGTACAAACGCAAATCGCCGCAAAGGAGACGCCGGCGGTTAAGGAAAAAGAAAGGGCGATTATCTCTTATCGGGATAAGCTTGCTGACTACGCCAGTATTCTCGATAATCACATTCTTGCCTCGAACGCCTTTTCATTTTTAGAAAAATCAACGCATCCACAAGTTGTTTTTTCTTGGTTTAATCTTGATAGAGGAGGGGCAATGTTAAGTCTATCGGGAACGGCAAACAACTTTGAATCGCTGGGACAGCAGATCCTTCTTCTGGAGAGAGACGAATCGGCAGTCAGTGTTGTTTTGAAAAAAGTATCACTTGTGAAGGGCGGAGGTGTTGAATTCCAGCTGGATATAATGCTTAATCCGAAAATATTCAATAATTGGCCGGAATTAAAATCACCAAACCAGCAATAAATTTATGTCTAAGGGACTCGTATCAATCGTAATATTTTTAAGTATTATTGCCGTCGGTATGGTAGCTGTCTGGCCGGCCTATCAAACAATGCAGGAATCGCTCGGAGCGCTTAAATCGAAAGAAATTGAATTGGAAACAAAGGGAGCGTATTACGATAATATTAACGCATTGTATAAAGAATCGGAAAACTATGCTAACGAGCTGGCCAAGGTAAATTCCGCTATCCCCGAAAAAAACTCGGTAGCTTCTCTGTTTCAATTCGTTCAACAGATCGGATCGGAAAACGGCATGGTTTTAAAGGATATCGGCGCCTTGGCAGTCAGTTCGTCGGTAGATAAACCGCGGATTAAAGAAATAAGGTTTGATTTTACGGTACTGGGAGACTATTTAGCCTTCCGTAATTTCCTTACGGCCCTTGAAAAATCATCCCGGCTTATCGACGTCGAGAGTATATCCATCCCTCAAGAGAAAATCGGTTCTACCAGTAAAGACGGCGAATTAATAACCGGCGGACCATCGTCGGGAAGCGAACCCGGGGTGTTTCCGTTTAATGTCAAGGTAATCACGCGTTCCTATTAATATGACTATCGATATCCTAAATGACAGCGGTAAAAAGAAATACATCTTAATCGCTTTGGGCGTTTTAATAGCGGTCCTGATTGTATTTGTAGTGTGGAAATTTGTATTGTCTCAAAACGAATCAGGCCAAATAAAATCGCCAGCCGTCCGCTTAAATATCAATATCGATTTTTCGGTCCTAGAGAGCTATAAAGTCCAAGAAATGAGATTATTTGAAAGCATAAAACCGCTTATTGGGACATACGGAAGAGATAATCCGTTTTCGTCTGTTTTTCAGTAAACAAATTCTATGCCGCAAATCATCCAGCAGTTATTAAAGAAAAACATTATCGAAAAAGAAAACGCTTCAGCGCTGGAATTTGAGGTTAAGAGCTCGGGAAAAAAGGAAGAGGAGCTGCTGCTCGAAAAAGGCATTGTTCCGGAAAATTTGATTTTCGGATTAAAGAGCGAGAATCTGAACATCCTTTTGAAAGAGGTTGAAGCCGAAGAGGTGCCTTTGAGGATCCTTGAATTAATCCCTCAAGAATCGGCGCGGTATTATAAGATGGTACCTTTAGCAAAAATCGGCGATACCTTAGATGTCGGAATGGTTTTTCCGGAAGATATTAAAGCGCAAGAAGCGTTGAAATTTTTGGCGCGGCGCAATAAATTTTCCTATAAAGTTTACTTGATTACAATCACTTCCTTTAATAACCTTATTAGGCAATATCAAACTCTGAAAAAAGAGGTGAGCCGGGCGTTAGCTGACTTGGAAGACGAGCTGAAAGAAGAGAAAATGGATATTAGACCGATGGTAACCACGGAATTTGAACGTTTGGCCGAAGAAGCGCCGATAATCAAAGTGGTGGCAGTGATTTTACGCCACGCCGTTGAAGGAAAGGCTTCGGATGTCCATATTGAGCCTACCCGGGAAAAATGCCGAGTTAGGTTTCGTGTTGATGGAACCCTTCACTCCTCAATTTTTTTACCGCTTCAGGTGCATCCGGCGATCGTTGCCCGGATAAAAATATTGTCAAATTTAAAAATCGACGAGACGCGAATACCGCAGGACGGCC
>CAZUEG010000068.1:0-4669 GCA_964619495.1 uncultured Candidatus Saccharibacteria bacterium
TAGAACCCGCAGATTATTTCTAATAACGAATATTGGCAATTCGCTATCGCGAGGAATAACCACCGGTCTTTTCAATCCTTCGCGCCAATAAATTCGGTGGTCGCCTTTTTCTCTTTCTAGATGGCAACCGACAAACAGAAGAAACTTCTCAAATTTCCTCCAGCTAATTGGCATCAAGCGGACCATGGTAATTTAAGCGAAAATCTTAATGTTCTGCATGCCTTGCGAAACCACTATTGGCGGATTCCACTTGGCCTGAAGTTTATTCCACCCCAAACCAAGTAAAACTTCTTCCAGAGTTCCTTTTTTAACAAGTTCTTCAAAAAATATCGTCACTATCTCTTCAAAGCGTTTTCTTGCCTCTTCGTAGGTTTTACCGGAAGTAGACAAATCAAGCGTCGGGGTATAGGCGATATACCTCTTACCTTCTTTGAGTATAGAAACTGATAGTTTAAATTCTGACATAGATTTAGATTATTCTATGAACATACTAACAAAACAAAAAACCAAAGTCAAAATTATGGACAATTGATGTAGGAATACCGCCTATCCTATAATTTTTTTGACCCTAAGAATTATTGCCTTTATTAATGCCTCCAAATCAGCCCTTGTTTTCCTCGAGATAATTTCTTTAAGCATAATATTTTATCTTTTTTTAGATTCAAAATAAGTTGCCAAAAAGTGACACTCTTAAGGGAGAGTTCAGGGGAAGAACAAACTACGTTTTTTACTTTCTCTATTTCAAAATTATTTTTCATCCAATCCATTGCCCTTTTATCCCCGTATTCCAAAATTCTGGCAATAATAAATTGCTCATACTCGTCTTTATTTAATGTCTTAAAATCAACATCCCAAAATAACTTTTTTAAGAAGATTGGCAACAGTTCCATAGCATTATCATACCAAAAAATGACACCATCAACAATCATTTTTCCCGACCAAAAACCGGCTCAAGCGCCGGTTATCGTTAAAAATCAGTGGACGTATCGCGGGAAAAATCTATACTTCTTCCCTTTTTGCCACTAAGTAGTCTTTAATAAACTCGTAGGATATTCCTAAAATCGGAACACCCAATATCACCCCTAAAAAGCCCCATAAGGTGCCGCCAATCGCCATCGAAATTAAGACTAAAGCCGGCGAAAGATCAATTAGTTTTTTGGAAATAATCGGGGTCAGGATATTATTTTCCAGTTGCTGGATAACGATATAAGCCAATACGGCGAACAACGCTTTTGCCATGCTATCAAGGGAAATCGCGGTAAAAAACAATAACCCCGTGGTAAGTGCTCCGATGATCGGAATAAAATTGAGAACCCCGGCCAACGCCCCCAAGGTGAAAGGATATGGCGCATCAAATATGAACAGAGAAATGGTCGAAAGGACGCCGATAAACAAACAGGCGATAACTCTTGTCAAAAACCAATTACTTACTTTTTTCCGGCACCGGTTCCACAAAGAGACAACTCGCTCTTCTTGTTCTTTTTTAAAAAGAAGAGAAAGCGTCCGCTCGATTCCTTTTTCTTCGAGAGAAATGAATATTGCCGTGGTCAGAATAAATATCGTGGTAAAAATACCCCCGAAAACAAGAAATAAAATGTTCAGGATATTCGCCGCAACCTCCTTTAGGATGCCGTTTAACGCTTTTAGGGCCGATTCAACATCGGTAAACGCCGTAAGGCCCAGTTGCTTCAAGGGCGGGGCGATTATTTCAAAATACTGCGGTAAAATTCGGGAAAACTCCTGGATTTCATTAATCAGCATCGGAATTGTGATATAGGCAATTAATGTCAATAATCCGAAAAAGGCAACATAAACAAATATTACCGATAAAATGCGCGGAATTTTCAATCTCGTTAAAAATGATACCGGCGGTTCAAATAAAATGGAAATAACTAAGGCAAAAAGAAACCACACCAGAATGCTTCTTATCTGATACAAGACATAAAAAGCAATAATCGCCGCCGAAATCTTTAAGATAGCGCTGCCGGATATGTCTAAAGTATTTCCCTTATTTGATTCCATTTATTTAAATGACAATCAGATTATTAATGTTTTTTCCAAATCTTCTTTATCTAAACCAGGTCCGATTACCGCCAGGTTCAACCTTTCTGGAGTAAATATTGTTCCCGCGACCCGTAAAATATCCTGCTGGCTGACTTTCTTAATTTTATCGCATAATTCTTTGGCGGTCATTATTTTGTTTTCGAGAATCTCCTGTTCGGCGGTAAATGAGGCCCACTGATCCGACGTCTCCAGATTAAGAAGCATCTTCCCGCGAATCCCATCTTTTGCCTTATTTAATTCTTTTTGGGGCACTTTGTTAACCTTTAACTTTTTAAATTCATTTAAAATGGTTTCAACCGCTTCGCCGACCCGCTTATTATCAACGCCGGCCGAAGCCGCTAAATATCCCCGATCCGTATAATCGCCGACAGATGCATAAATATAATACGCTAAACCTCTCTTTTCCCGGACTTCGGTAAATAAGCGAGAACTCAAACCGCTGCCTAAAATGGCAGAAATTACGGCCAGCGGGTAGCGATCGGGGTGGGAAAGAGGAAATGCTCTTACTCCGAGAACAAGGTGTGACTGGGCGGTTTTTTTATTCTTTAAAAATACCGACGGGGCAGTTTGCGATTTACTTTCCGAATGATTGGCTTCAGTCCGATCGCTTTTGAAATTACGAAACGAATCCTCTGTCGTTTTTAAATCTGTTTTTTCCTCAATTCCGCCAGCCAGAGAAATAACAATATTTCCGGCGGTAAAATGTTGCTTGAAATAATCAATAATATTTTTCCGGCTTATGTCTTTAAGCGACTTATAAGTGCCGGCGATCGGCCAACCGATCGGTTCTCCCTTGTATAACATTTCCTCCCAGAGATCGCCGATGAGCGTCTGCGGGTTATCCTCCCGCATATTGATCTCTTCGGTAATCACTTTTTTTTCTTTAACGATTCCCGGCGCCTTAAACGATGAATTAATCAGGATATCGGAAAGAATGTCGGTAGCAAGGCGGAAGTGCGACTTCTCGACTTTCACCCAAAAACCCATCACCTCTTTTCCGGTAAAGGCGTTATACATTCCGCCGACAGCATCAAGCTCTTTGATAATCAGCGTCTTATCCGAGCGCTTCTTTGTACCCTTGAAGAATTCATGTTCCAGTAGGTGGGAAATACCATTGGTATCTTTTGTTTCATATCGCGACCCCACGGCAATCATCACTAAAACGGTTACCGCCTGGCTGCCCTTAATCGGCGACAAGATAATCCGGATGCCGTTTTTCATTACATATTTTTTAAACATTTTAATTCAGCTTATCGGTAATATGCTGCTTCAGGTCAGCGATGGCAATTCGTTCTTGGCGGGTAGTGTCGCGGTCGCGGACAGTTACCGTTTTATCGTTTAAAGTATCAAAGTCCACCGTAATACACCACGGGGTTCCAATCTCATCCTGGCTATAATAACGTTTGCCGATATTTCCGCGGTCGTCAAATTCACACATAAAGTCTTGCTTAAGCGTATCGTATATTTGACGTGCTTGGTTAACTAACTCCGGTTTATTGGCCAATAAAGGAAACACCGCCGCCTTATAGGGAGCAATTTTCTGGTCAAGCTTTAAAACAACACGGTCGCCGTCTTCAAAATAAGCGTTGTCCATAATCGCATAAAAAGTGCGGTCTAGCCCGATGGAAATTTCCACAACATTGGGGATAAACGAGTTGTGAGTCGTCTCGTCGTGGTAAGTAAAATTTTGGCCGCTATATTCCTGATGGCGCGAGAGATCCCAGTCCCCGCGGTGGTTTAGGGGCGATAGTTCAAACCATTTTCCCGAAGATGACTTGAATTCAAAATCATTCTGAATTTTGGCATAATGCGACATTTCTTCTTTGGAAATAGGCCGATAACGGAAATTTTCCCTAGGCATTCCCAGTTCTTTATCAAACCAGTCGAGCATAAAAGATTTCCAGTATTCGTACCATTTTTCCGTATCATTCGGATTTGTAAAAAATTCCAGTTCCATCTGGGTAAATTCGCGCATCCGGTACAAAAAATCCTTGGTGGTGATTTCGTTGCGGAACGATTTTCCGATTTGAGCGATCCCAAAAGGAATTTTTGCCCGCATCGCCCGCAAAATATTAAGATATTCCAGAAATATGACTTGGCAGGTTTCCCCTCTTAGATAGGCCTTGGTTTTTTCTTCGTCGGTGCTTCCCAATCCCGCCTCCACCAGCAGATTAAAAGACTTGAGTCCGGTAAGAACATTTCCGTCTGGACTTTTAATATTATGTTTCTTTAGCAATTCCGCCATTTCATCAAAAGTCATCTTGGATGTTTCTATCTTGAGATTTTCTTCAAGCAAGTGGTCAGCGCGATACCTTTTGTGGGTTATCTTGTCTTCTACCAGCGGGTCGTTGAACGACGATACGTGTCCGGATGCTTCCCATGTTCTTGGATGGCAAAATATCGCCCCATCCATTCCAAACACATCGCTTCGCCTTTCGACAAAATATTTCCACCATAAATCTTTAATATTTTTCATCATTAACGCCCCTAACGGTCCGTAATCGTATGTCGATGAAAAACCGCCGTAGATTTCCGACGACGGGAAAACAAAACCCCTTCTTTTTGCTAAGTTGATTATTTTTTCTGTTGTGTCTGCCATATTTTT
>CAZUEG010000069.1:0-4651 GCA_964619495.1 uncultured Candidatus Saccharibacteria bacterium
AAACAAACAGCGCAGACATCCGGTTTATATCTTGAGCCGTCCGGGAAAAAATATTTTGGCTATCATTTGAAGTTTAAAAATAATGGTACAGTCGACATATATAAGGTTAAAAGCTTAATGCCGGCAGTCTGGGGTTACAACGGAGCCAATTGGTTTAATGAATCAAACGATATTAGCACGGAACAGTTCATTTCCAGTTATACCCTCTCTTCCGCCTGCGGGCCGATGTTTGTCGAAGACAATGTTTGGATCGAAGGAGATGTTAAAGGCCGGACGACGGTAGCCGCCGGTCGGTTCCCCGATCTGCCTTCAACAAATGCCAAGGCGATAATTAGTGGCAATATCAATTACATGGATACTGACTCTGCCCTTGGAATTATCGCCCAAAAAGATATCCTTATTCCCTTCTATTCGCCAAACAGTTTAGCGATTAAAGCGGCGCTTCTGGCGCAAAAAGGCCACATCTTCCGGTATTATTATCCGGCATGGACATACGAACCTTATCGCACCTATGCGATCAGAAATTATATCGAAACCTACGGATCGATAATCACCAATACGATGTGGACATTTACCTGGGTTGATTCCCAGGGATCGGTCACGTCGGGATATCGGACAACGGAAATGAGCTATAATCCCGAGTTTACCTATTATCCGCCGCCGTACTATCCCGTTTCCGGTGATTACGAAATTAGCGAATGGGAGGAGCTATAAAAGTGCGTAGTTGCCGGGTATTTGTTATACTTGCAGATAGGATTAGATTTAGAATCCAATAATACTTGGCCGAACATAAAAAATAAATGCTTGACTTCCTTAGTTTAAAACAAAAAGCGTTCGGATTGGATATTTCCGATAAACGGCTTAAAATCGTTAATCTGGGGCAGGTTGGCGGACAACTTTTTTTAAGTTCTTACGGCGAAAAGGAGATATCCGGGGGAGTTGTTGAGGGAGGGATCGTGAAGAATAAAGAGGCGCTGGCGAAATCAATTAAAGAAGCTTGCGGCGAAGTTCGAGGTAATGAACTGAACACAAACTATGTTATCGCTTCGTTGCCGGAGGAAAAGGCTTTCTTACAGGTGATTCAAATGCCGAAAATCAGCGAGGAAGAATTAAAAAAGGCCGTTCCTTACGAAGCGGCAAACTATATCCCTCTGCCGATGGATCAGGTATGTCTTGACTTTAAAATCGTTAAGCCGCTTACTAATCACCTTGACCATGCCGACATATTAATTGTTGCCTTCCCAAAGAATATCATCCAGGATTATGTCAAAGCAATTAAAGATTCCGGATTAACTCCTTTGGCATTAGAAATTGAATCACAGGCGATTGCCCGAGCAGTAATCAAAAACAATATCGCTCCTCTGCCGATAATTTTGATTGAGTTAGGGGCAACAAGAACCAGTTTCGTTATTTATTCGGGTTATTCCGTGAGATTCACTTCGTCGGTCCCGGTATCTTCAAAGCAATTTACCGAAATAATCGCCAAAAATACCGGCGTCGATTTAATTAAAGCCGAACAATTAAAAACGGAATATGGTTTAATCAGTCAAGGCGACAAATACGGAAGACTTGTCTATGAATCACTGATTCCCGGATTAAGCGAGCTTGTCGAACAGCTGAAAAGCCATATCCGTTATTATCAAGGCCACTCGGAGCACGAGCATCTTTTAATTAAAAAAGCGGAAATCTCAAAAATTATTCTTTGCGGCGGCGGCGCTAATCTTAAGGGGCTGACTGAATACTTATATCAACAAGTATCGATTCCTGTTGAAATCGGAAACCCTTGGACAAACATCTTAAAAAATAACCCAAAAAAAATACCGGCCTTGTCGTATGGTGAATCTTTAAGCTATGTTACGGCCTTGGGGTTGGCATTAAGAGGAATAAGCGTTGTATGATTAACTTACTGCCGGAGAACGAAAAAAAAGTACTGACTGTCATTCGATGGCAAAAAATAATTGCCATTATCGGCGCGTTGATTATTTATTTTATAGTCGCATTATCTTTGATTCTCTGGGCTATAAGCGTGAATATTTCGTCGGAAAAGAAGTTTAAAGAAATAATGGCGATAACCGAAGAAGGGCGATTAAATAACAGCGAAACGAATGCCGTAAAAACAAAAATAGCCGCCCTAAACGACAATCTTGTAAAGATCGATACCCAGATAAGTAGAAACAAATGGTTGACGGAGACTATAAAAAAGATATCCGGCGGCATTCCTAGTGGTGTTTATTTAACGAATATCAGCTATCAGGATAAGCAATTTATGATTTCCGGCTTTGCTCCGACGCGTGAAGATTTACTGATTTTTAAGGAAAATCTGGAAAAAGAGAATGATTTTAAAAAAATCAATTTTCCACCGATAGATTGGGTAAAACCTAAGGCGATCATATTTTCTGTCACATTTAGTATTGATAAATGAAAATTAACCAAAAATATAAAACAATTGCCATAATTATAGCGGTTACCGCGATAATCGCTCTGGTTTCGATCGTTATAATTATGCCGCTAGCGGCGACAATCGCCGCTGATTCGGCGGCATTGGCGCAAGAAAAGCAGAAAATCAGCGATCTGCTTAAGGAAGCGTCGCAAGTCAAAAAAAGCGAAACATTTTACCGAACACAACTTAAAAATATCGAAAGGATTGACAAGACGTTTATCAATTCCGAGGCGCCAATCGATTTTATGACGTCTTTAGAGGATAGCGCCGCTTTGTCCAATGTGACAATCGAGGTATCTCCTTCGCAACTGCCGTCGTCCAAAACAAAAGAGCTGCCGATTCTGCGAAGCCTCGGATTCCAACTGATAATTGAAGGATTGGCATCCGAATGTTTAAAATTCCTAGATCGGCTTGAAGGCAGTCCATACCTGATAGAAATTAGGTCGGTAAATATCGTTCGCGTTGATCAACCGGATGCATTAAAAAACCCACCGGGAGCGGCTTCCCCCTCGATTTCAAAAGTAAAGACAACGATTGTTATCAGTGCGTTTATAAACAGCAATCGATGAAAATTCCAATAGTAAAATTAAAGAATTTTTTCCGGGTGGCAATCAAAAAAATAAAGTCTTTTCCTTTATTGGTTGCAAAAAATATATTCCCATCATTTTTAGAGTTGTTTTTGATCGTGATTATAATCGGAGTGTCTGTTTATTACTATTACGGCGTTCTTGCGAAAGTGAACGGCGAACAAGCGGAAATTGAGGTTCCGCAATTGGACAGAACTGCCCTAAGAAGCGTTTTGCGGCAGATGGATGCCAAGGACAGCCGGCTAATAGAAGCCGAAACAGCATTATATCCTGATCCGTTTAACCCGATTATTCCCTCCAACCTGGAAATCGTTGACCAATAAGATAATCTCCGATATAATCCGCGATATGATCAGATCGTAGTTTTCTGATGGGGCTAAATTAGAAAACACCGTAGAATAGAACTATTAATACTTGAAAATTGTCCCGCTTGGCGGGACTACGGCAGGGCGAGCAACACCGATTGGTAGTAAAAAGTGGGGGAACATTCAATTTGTAGTCACGCGCCCCTGTAGCTCAATGGATAGAGCATCAGCCTTCTAAGCTGAGGATATAGGTCCGATTCCTATCAGGGGCACCGAGTAATAAATTTTGCCGAAACAAAATTTAAACTCGGTTAGTCGCGTTTAATTCGCCAACGGCGAATTATTACGCGACACTACTCCAAACTTTTAATTACCGATTTTCAATTTACAATGAGTTCTCAATGAATTAATTTTTAAACATCAAATAATCATAGGTTCATTTCAAATTACAAATTTTAAATTAAAGTTATGGTGGGCGTAGTGTAATGGTTCGCACGAGAATCTGTGGAATTCTTAGAGGGAGTTCGAATCTCCTCGCCCACCCTTCGTAAAGTTTAATGGTGAACTTGCCGAATCCACTCAGGGCAAGCCCCTAGGTAGGGGACCGGTTAAAAGCCGGTTTTTGGTTTTCTAAACGAGATTGACAAAATAATTAATATTGTGCTTTGATAATACCAGAAAGGGGGTGATAAGAATGGCGAATCCTAAAGACCGCTGGACCGTCGTCAAGCACGACGGGGCTGGCGGACATTTAGACATCGAGATGCCGGTTAAGCCGGTTAAGGGGGTCATCGTGGTAGTTGCCGATGGTAATCGGCGAAAGTGCCTCAACATGATACCTCTCAGGCTTCGTTCATTCATGTTGACCGTGGTGGTCGCGAAACCCGAACCCCGATCGGAAAGCCGTAAATCGGGGGAGATGCCTGAAAGGTCCCGGTAGCGATATCGGGACTTTTGTTTTCAACCACCAAAACAGGTTCTAACTAAATCCACTCGCCCACCCTGGGTTCTCCTCGGAAGGGGAGTTAAATAATCGCCAAAGAGGTCGAAGATCTTGAGGTCATACCGAATGGACCGAAGGTCCTGAGCGTAGCCGAACAGACGGTTTTTTGATAGAATAGAAAAGATTAAAGAATAAAATTTCTACATGATATGCGTGAAATAAACTATTTTGAAATAATTCATAAATATATTAATCCTGACTCGATCGCATATCGTTATTATATTCTGCACGCGGTTTTAGTTACGGCAAAGGCCATTAAGATTGGGATAAAGCTTGGACTTTCTAAAGACAGGTTAAGGTTTGTAGAGGAATCTTC
>CAZUEG010000070.1:0-1801 GCA_964619495.1 uncultured Candidatus Saccharibacteria bacterium
TTATTGGCAAAGAGCCCTCCAACTATCGCAGTGTCGGAATATACGGCTTTGAACCGGAATTTTTCTCGTTTTATAATAAAACCGATCAGGCGAAAGAAGATAATCTGATTGACACGATTAACTTATTAATCAAAAACGACCCGGCGGGATTTATTAAACTGAACGAAGATCCTCTTACTCTAAAATATCCCTGGAATGTTTTCCCGATTTTTAAGGGAATGATTGAAATGGCGTCTGGAAAAATTGTAAGACCTGCGACTGGTAAAAAAAATCAAACAGCCAGAAAAGTGATTGTGGGAAAGAACGTGGAGATCGGCATGAATACGGTTATTAATGGTCCTTGCTATATCGGCGATAATGTAACTATCGGGGCAAATAACGTATTGCGCGGGCCGTTTGATTTGGAAAGCGGGGTAACTACCGGCGCGTTTACCGAGATTAAAAATTGCCTGATTGGCCGCGATACCCATATTCACAGCGGATACTTCGGCGATTCGATAATTGGCGAAAATTGCCGGATTGGCGCCGGGTTTACTTCAGCCAATCGCCGGATTAATCGGGATAATATATTCTCTTCTGTTAAGGGAGAAATGACAGACACTAAACTGACATCGTTTGGTTGTGTTATCGGTAATGGCAGCCGCTTGGGAATTAACGTTTCGACAATGCCCGGAGTATTCATCGGCCGGAATGCGATTATCGGCCCGGGAACAATCGTTAAAGAAAATGTGGAAGATAATACTACGTATTACAGCGAATTTAAAATAATAAAAAAGAAAAAAAATGCTTAAAAGTAAAGAAAAGTGTTGTTGTGGAGACGATTTGTATCTGGGAGTTGACGGAGGGGCGACAAAAACGGTGGCAGTGGTAGGTGATTGTTGCGGTCGGGTACTATCGATGGCAAAAGCCGGTCCGTCAAATCCCGATAATGTTGGCTTGAGTGTTTCCGCAAAAAACACTGCCGAAGCGATCGCCAAAGTCCTGAAATCAATCAAAGACGATAAAGCCGTCGTGTCATCATTCATCGGGTGGGCGGCGGTTGAGGAAAGTTTTCGTAATAAAAAAGATGAAATTAAAAAAGAGATTCTTAAATATCCGGGCGTTCGTCCGATTAAAAACGGCCGGATTGTAATTGGCAGCGACCAAATTATCGCTTTCCGGTCGGGCAGTATGGAAAAAAACGGAGTAATGCTAATTGCCGGCACGGGGTGTGTCAGCCATGGCTGGAATAACGGTAAAGAGTTTAAAACAAGCGGTTGGGGATGGCTCGAAGATCGGGGCTCGGGATTTTGGATCGGCCAGGAGGTTTACCGGCGGGTCTATGAAGACTTGGATAACCGGGGGGAAAAAACTAACCTGACAAAAGCGCTATTCAAAGCAACTAATACCAATTGCCCCGAGGATTTAATGGAAAGGGTATATACGGGCAATCCGATTCTCCTTATCCCTTCGTTTTCTTCGATTTGCGATCAGATTGCCAGGAAGGGCGACAGGATAGCAATAAATATCCTTAAAACAGCGGGGAAAAGCTTAGCTTTTTCGACGATAAATACAGTAAATCAGTTAAGGTTTCGCGGTAAATTTCTGGTAGTAATGGTTGGCAGTTTACTTAAATCGGATATAATTTTAAAAACTTTAACTCGCGAATTAAAACTGGCGAACCCCAAGGTAAAAATAATTATTCCAAATAACGAACCGGTTATCGGCGCTTTAAAATTAGCGATAGGGAATGGCGCTCGATAATCGAGCGTCGCTCTCAAAACAGGTTTATTTCCCAAGTTTCCATAAACCTGTTTATCAA
>CAZUEG010000070.1:1901-4473 GCA_964619495.1 uncultured Candidatus Saccharibacteria bacterium
TTGACAGCTCGTTCCGTGTTCGGCTCCGAAGCGTCGTTCTCAAAACAGGTTTATTCCAACGGAGTTAATTTCCCAAGTTTCCATAAACCCATATTGTAATGGAAGTAACAAAGGCGACAGATAAAGATGTTGTCAGTAAGGCGGTAATCGTCCTTAAAAAGGGCGGCGTTATTATTTTTCCGACAGAAACATGTTATGGCATTGGCGCTGACGCCGCTAATCTGGATGCCGTGGAAAAAGTAATTCAATTCAAAGGCAGTAATCGCCACAAACCGATTTCGGTAATGGTTTCCGATAGAACAATGGCTAAAAAATACGTCGAGATGAATGAATCTGCCGATAATCTATATCGCCAATTTCTTCCCGGGCCGGTGACGGTGGTTTCAAAAAGCCGCGGCAAGGCCTGCCCGAAGTTGGAATCAGAGAGGGGAACGCTTGGTATTCGTATTCCCGACTATCCATTAACCTTATCAATTTGCCGTTCATTTAAAAAACCGATTACCGCCACCTCGGCCAACCAAACCGGCAAGAAAAGCCCATATTCCCTCCAAGATGTTATTAAATATACCAGTAAAAAGCAATTAAAATTAGTAGACCTTTTCATTGATGCCGGAAAACTGCAAAAACGCCTTCCTTCGACGGTCGTTGACACAACAGTTAACGAATTACGCATTCTCCGCCAGGGAGAAATAACAATTAAGGGAAAGAATGTGAAAACGTTCATATCGTATTCCGAAGAGGATACGAAAGCTATTGCCGGAAAAATATTGAAAGAATATTACGATAAGTCGCCGAAAAAACCGCTTGTTTTTGCTCTTCAGGGGGAACTGGGTGCCGGGAAAACTCAATTCGCCAAGGGTTTAGCCAAAGCAATCGGCATAAAAGAGAATATTAAATCGCCGACTTTTATTATTATCCATGAGCATCCTTATCATCTTGGCAACAAAAATAGGTTTTTCTACCACATTGATACCTGGCGCTTGGAAGACGGGAACGAGCTGATGGATTTAGGATTAAAAAAAATGATAAAGCCGGGAAATATCTTAGCAATCGAATGGCAACAAAAAGTAAGAAATATCCTGGATAGTCTTGAGATTAAAAAAACCACCCGGATCGTTTGGGTGGTTATCGACATTGTGTCGGAAACGAAACGAAAAATCCGCTATTACGGCTAATCGGCGTTTCTGATTAATTCGGCGATTTCTGCCATTCTTTCTTTTGTGATTTCCTTATAAAGGCGGAAGTTCAATCCCTCGCCGCCATGGCCGTCTTCATTAAAACGGGGAATAATCCGGATATGGGCGTGGGGGACGGCAAATCCTAATGTCACATAACATACCGCCGTCGGAGAAAGCGCTTTTTTTGTCCTTAACCCCGCCTTTCTTGCCGCTTCAAAATATTCGCCAAAGTTTGGCACGTCATCCACCCAGCGGTAATGGACTTTGGGAATCATCAATGATTGTCCGGGATTAACCGGTTTGATATCAAGAAATCCTAAAAAGTCCTGATCTTCATAGATTTTATAGCAGGGTATTTCTCCCTTAACGATTTTACAAAAAATGCAATCTTCCATAGAATATATAGGCTGAATTTTAAATTAATCGACGATATAAGAACCGTGAATGTATAGTAAATAATAACATTAAAATTCAAAATTCAAATGACAAATATCAAATCAAATTAAAAAATTCAAAAATCAGAACAGTAGTATCAGTTTTAAAACGTTTGAATTTGGATATTGATTTGTGAATTGGTTTTGTGCTTTTATCATTTGAATTTATTTCGTCCAACTATTACTTCATTGAAATACTAATTATAATGTTAATCAGATGAAAGGTAGCTATCATATTCTTGCCATTGATACTTCGTGCGACGACACGGCGGCGGCAGTTACCAAAGACGACCGGGTGCTTTCGAATGTCATCTCTTCGCAGGTTGAATTCCACAAGCAGTATGGCGGGGTAGTGCCATTTTTAGCGAAAAGAAAACATCAAGAAATGATTGATCCGGTGATTAAAGAAGCGTTATATCGCGCCGGCGCAAGAATAGAAAAAATTGATGCCATCGCCGTAACAATCGGTCCTGGATTAGCGCCGGCCTTAGAGGTGGGAGTTAATTACACCAATCAGTTGGCAAAAGATAATAAAAAACCGCTTATCGGCGTAAATCATATGGAAGCCCATCTTTTATCGTCTTTTGCTAAAAATAGCAACGGCATTGGACCATTTTCTAAAACAAAACCGCTATTTCCAACTTTGGGACTATTAGTTTCCGGCGGTCATACCCAATTGGTCTTGATGGACGATTTTGGGAAATATCGGTTGCTGGGGGAAACGTTGGATGATGCCGCCGGGGAAGCATTCGACAAGGTGGCGAAAATGCTTGAATTGGGATACCCGGGCGGGCCGATAATTTCCGAATTGGCAAAGAAAGGATTTCCTAAATATAAATTGCCGATTCCAATGATTCGCAGCGGCGATTTAAATTTTAGTTTTTCCGGACTAAAAACCGCTTGCCTGTATAAGCTAAGGGATTTGAAAGAACCGCGTAATAAGCAATTCTTTCAAGACTT
>CAZUEG010000071.1:0-4451 GCA_964619495.1 uncultured Candidatus Saccharibacteria bacterium
TTTATGTGTTCCTTCATAAGTTTCACCGCCGAAGTTGATAATGCCGATGTAGAATTTATTGCTCAAAATTCTTTTGACTGTATCAAGATGTAACATTTTGCCGCTGTATCTGGTAATCCCAAATTTTTGGAAGAATCGAGAAATATCTGCAATAGAGCTTTGGCCTTCGGCAAAAAGCTCAAATACCTTTTTGACAATTTTGGATTTTAGCGGATCAATTTCGATTGTTCGCAGTCTTGGTTCATTTAAATATCCGTAAGGTGCTTTGTTTGGTAAAATTCCTTTTCGTAGTTTTTGTCTGTTTCCTCGTTTTACGTTTTCGGAAAGATTGTCCACATAATATTTGCTCTGGCCAAAAGCGATTGAAAGCATGAATTTACCCTGTGGAGTATTGTCAAACCAAAACGTTGGGAATTTCAGGTCAAGCAATTTTCCTGTATCGAGAAGATAGATAATTTTTCCTCCGTCAACCGAATTTCTGGCCAAACGATCCGGGTGCCAGCTCAAAATTGCGTTTGCTTCTCCTTTCTCGATTTTTTGGACGACTTCCTCAAAAACGGGTCTCCCCAAGCTTTTGGCGGTTCGGGATTCTGTTAAGAAGCAAACGATCTGCAATTTTTTTTTGGTCGCAAACTCTTTCAGCTCCTCAATTTGCGACTCAATAGATAGCACTTGCTTTTCTTTCTCGTCTGTTGATTTTCGGCAGTAGGCGATGTATTTGATCATGTGTTTGCTTTTTCCTCAAATTTTTGCGTTTTTCTTTCTTCTCTTTTATTTGCGGCGGCTTTTTTGTGTATATAAACAGGGCTTTGCAGCGCTCGCCGCGGGGTCGGGCGCGGCGAGCGCCATTCCCGACTCGCCGGAAAATCCAAAACTGTGGGCTCTTTACGAAAAAATTCGGACTGATTTTCAAAGGTAGCGCTGCGAGTGCCCCCACCCACTCGCAGCGCCATCTTCACGCTCGGCCTTCGGCCTCGTAAAAAGTCGGCTCGGACATCCCGCCAGTGGCGGGACAAAAGAAAAACGCAAAAATTTTAAAGAACCTTATAACTTAAATGGCCGTCCTGGTGTGCTCAACCCGAATTCCTTCAGATTGCCCAAGACGGCCATTAAAAAAGGAATTCAGTTGTTGAGCACATTTTTACTTTATCACATTTGCTGACAAAAGAAAATATTGATATAACGAAAGCAGAGAATAAGAAATTAAAAATAGCACTTAATCTCAAATATTATTTGAAATTAAGTGCTAAATTTGAGGGAAAATTTATGGAAGAAAATTTACAGGGACAAAATACTTCATCAACGCAACCGCAAACTTTGGGAAGCAATAAAAAGTGGGTAAAAGTTATTTTGTTTGTTTTGATTGAACTGATTTTATTGGCTGGAGTTTTCTATGCCGGGACAAAATTTAATGCTTCCAAACAGCAATCTTTTACGCCAACACAAAATCGGCAGAAAGAGTTCACAGAATCATCGAAGATCGTTTTCCCCACATCAAAGTTAGTATATAACAGTAAGGGTAAGGCAAAAATTTATGATTTTCGTAATAGTAAGGAAGTTGATTTGGGGTTAAGTGGCATAACGGGATTTTTATGGTCAAAAAACGGACAATTAGCTACTTTAGTGCAGGGGAAGTATGGCGGGGATCAAGGCTTTTTAGGAATTCCGAGAGTTTTTGCTACTACCGAAGGATTTAATTATCTGCTTTATCTGGTTGATTTAGAGGGTAAAAAACCAAAACTGATTCTTCCCGAGGTTTTCGGACAAGTGTTTTGGTCTGAAGACTCAACAGGGTTTTATGTCAGTGAAAATTATCGTGCAGGCAAGCTCATTCTTTTGGGCGAACAATCTGGGCTTCAACCGGATGAAGTAAAAACTTTTTTCGTCACTCTTGACGGTGAGAAAAAACCAGTAGATAAGAAGGTTTTCGATAAAGCCGCCATTAAATCCCTTGAGGCAGTTTCCCCAGATAATAAGTTTTATATTAAATCAGGCGGAATAATCGATTTTGAGAAAATAGTGGAAATAGAAACAGCTAGGGAATATACACTTAAACCAGGCACATACTACACAAGAACATTTAACGCGAAATGGTCACCAAACGGAGAAACAGTTGCCTTCTTATATAAGGTTTCAGACGAAGCTACTAAAAATGAAATTCTTAATACAACTACTTTTATCGAGGTGTTTACGCAAAACTTTTCTGAAAAGTTAAAAGGTAGTTTGCCTTCGGCGGAAAGTGTTGATTTTGACTGGGTAGACAATCAATCAATCGTCGTAAGCCAACTAAATTATATATCTCAACCAGGATACTATCAGGGAAACATTGGTATATACAATGTCAGTAGTGACAAATTTAAGGTTCTTATTCCGTCAATTGCCCAGCAAGTGCCATATAGCAACACATTGCTTGTTTCACCAGATAGGAAATTTTTTACCTACCAAACAAGTAAGAACTTAGGGGAAGAAGAAATTATTATTGCTGATTTTGAAGGGAAGGAGGTTAAAAGATTAAGTGGCAGCGACCCGTCTTGGGAGCCAATAAAATAGATTCTTTTTTGCAGAGCAAAAAGAAAAATCGCGCGCGCGGAACATAAGCGAGACCGAAGGCCGAGCGTGAAGATGGCGCTGCGAGTGGGTGGGGGCACTCGCAGCGCTACCTTTGAAAATCAGTCCGAATTTTTTCGTAAAGAGCCCACCACACCGTAATTGACGCGAAGCGTTATTATCGACTATCCGGCTATCTTTATTTACTGTATAGAGAGCCGGATATAAACAGAAGGCAGAAGGTCCGATTCCTTCCACGCCCACCACACCGTAATTGACGCGAAGCGTTATTATCGACTATCCGGCTATCTGTATTATCAATTGTAATGTGAAAAAACATGGACAAGCCATATCAAGTCAGGACAATGAGCCGTAATGATTTGGATATTGCTGTAGAATAGGCTGCAAAGGAAGGTTGGAATCCAGGACTTTATGACGCGGATGCTTTTTACGAAACGGATCCCAATGGTTACTTTATGGGATTTTTAGGCAATGAGCCAGTTTCTTGTATTTCTGCTGTTTCTTACGGTGGTGAGTTTGGGTTTCTTGGTTTTTATATAACCAAACCCGAATACCGAGGGAAGGGATATGGCATCCAAGTTTGGAATAAGGCAATGGAATACTTAAGAAGCCAAAATATTGGATTGGATGGCGTGGTGGCCCAGCAAGAAAATTATAAAAAATCAGGTTTTAAGCTTGCGTACCGCAATATTCGCTATGAAGGAAGAGGCGCTTCAAGAGTTGAGGATAATCTAACTAATATCGTCGAACTTTCGGCGATACCCTTCGAGCAACTTTTAAAATACGACTCACTATTTTTTCCTGCTCCGCGACCCCAATTTATTCGTTTATGGATGAAACAACCGGAAAGTTTAGCTATCGGATTTACCGAGAATGGTGAATTGAAAGGTTACGGAATGATACGCAGGTGCAGAACAGGTTATAAGATCGGGCCCCTATTTGCCGACAATGAAAATATATTCGAGCAACTTTTTAATAAATTGAGTGTTTTTGTCGGTGAGAATGCTCCTCTTTTCCTCGACGTTCCGGAGATTAATAAGGCTGCGGTAACACTAGCTAATAAATATCGAATGAAACCAATGTTCGAAACTGCGAGAATGTACACGAAGCAACTGCCGGTGATTGATTTAGATAAGGTTTTCGGAGTCACGACATTTGAACTTGGTTAAATAAAGTCAAAAAAACATGAATGACAAATCAAGTTTATTTAATAGGGCAACACAAATAGCTCTTCCTGTTATGACCGTATCAGTCCAGGTTGCAATTGCGCTTAAAATGCCTCAATGGGGGTTAGTAATCAACATGCTTGCCCAGCCATTTTGGATCTATTCTGCATGGAAATCATACAAACAAGCGGGACAGATTGGACTTTTGGTCACCACGTTAATTGTTACGGTAATTATTGGTTTGGGAATTATAAATTACTGGGTAAAGTTTTGATCTCTTAAGGCGATCGGAGTAATCGTAAAATCGCGCACGAAATATAAACGAGGCTAATTCTTTCGACAATTTGAAGCCAAAGTTGATATGCTCGTTTTGTTTTAATTTTTCGCCAGTTATTCTCATTTTTCCGTAAAACATCCACAAAAATGAATTTCACCTGTTTTGGGGAATATGAATTCTCAAAATTGACATATTTTGGGTAAAAATATCCGTATACCAAAATTGCCTTAATACCGCTTGACAATCTTCGGAATTAGCATTAATATGGCGTTGTTATGACGATTCCGAGAACTTTACTGTCTATAATAAACCAGAAATTAACCTTTTCGAACAAGGGTGTGGTTATTTATGGAGCTCGTCAGGTTGGAAAAACAACGATATCTAACGACCTGATCAACTCTTTGGGCGTTAAAACATTAACTGTAAATGGAGATCAAAGC
>CAZUEG010000072.1:0-4431 GCA_964619495.1 uncultured Candidatus Saccharibacteria bacterium
GCTTGTCTCCGGCAAATCATAACCGAGTTGTCGATTTGGCAAGAGCCTTAAATATTCCAATAATGTGTGGCCATACCGTCTGCGATAACCGTGTCGCCCGTTTTGTTGAAGATAAAATAACCAAAGATAATCCCCAATACCTAGAAGATGTGATGAAATCACTGATGGAAATTTCTGAATATAAAGAAGCGACAAAAATGGGCGCTGGACCGCAAATCTTTGTCGGTGATCCGGATAACCGGGCGGGGAAAATCGTGTTTACGGAAATAACTGGCGGAACCGAAGGAGCGCCGGAAATTTATGAAAAACTGGCGCAAGCCGGCGCCGGCACGGTTATTGGAATGCATATTTCCGAGAAACACCGCGAAGAAGCGGAAAAAGCCAATATTAATGTGGTTATTGCCGGCCATATTTCGTCAGATTCAATCGGCGTTAATCTTTTAATGGACGACTTGGAGAAGGCTGGCATTGAAATTGTCGCCGTCGGCGGACTGATCCGTCATAAACGGATTTGATTTAATAAATTAATTATCTTGCGAATAACGCGTGTCAAAGTTTCTTTTATCGTTGCTTTACTGGTAATAACTACCATTGGGGCATCGATAATCACGGTATCTATCCTGGCGGTAGGTAAAATCCATAACCCCGTCGATTTTTTGTTTCCAGAGATATCGCCGCGCCGTTTAACAAAAATCATTCCCGACATTAAAACAGAGATTGATAGAATGATTAAAGGTAAAGAAAGTTTTATCCATATTGATCTTAAAAAAATGGAGATTACTCTTTATGAGAAAGGTGGGGCTGAAAACAAGCTTCCGGTTTTGCGGCGGGGAAATCCGGATAATTGGGGCGGTACGCCACTTGGCAGATATGCAGTAATAACAAAAGATCTATCCAGTTTTTCTAATAGCGCCCAAGTATATATACCACAGGCGATAAATTTCTATGGCCGTTATTTTATTCATGGCGAACCGTATTATCCGAGCGGGAAAAAAATGATTACCAATTTCTCCGGCGGGTGTGTCCAGCTTCTGAATAAATACGCCACGGTTGTTTATGATTTCGCTAAAATTGGGATGCCGGTTATTGTTACGGATAATTTAGCGGATAAGCCTCCAGATTATATTACTAAAAACAGAATACCTTTTCCGGCAATCAGAGCTGAGGCATATCTGGTTAGTGACCTTGAGTCCGGACTGATAATTGCCTCAAAAAATATTTACAAACAATTGCCGACTGCCTCCTTAACCAAACTTATGACGGCAATCATCGCTAGCGAAAATGCCGATCTGGAGAACCGAATAATCGTTACTAAGGAAGCGCTGAAAGCGGACGGGATAACAAGCGGTCTTGATGCCGGGAAGAGATTCCGAATTCTGGAAATGTTTTATCCATTAATGGTTGAATCGTCAAACGATGCGGCAGAAGTAATTGCTTCCTATCTTGGGAGGGAGAAAACGATTACTCTAATGAACGACAAAGCAAGTTATTTATTGATGAATGAGACAAAGTATGCCGACCCCAGTGGGCTAAGTCCGAATAATATGTCTTCCGCTGAAGATGTGTATCGTTTAATCCGTTATATTGCCGATGTTCGGCCACCATTATTGGCGATTACTAAAGGAGAAAGAAAAACCGTGTTTGGCGTAAGTCCATTTCCGACATTTAAAAACAAAAACATTTTTTATGATAATAGCGAATTCATTGATGGCAAGACCGGATATCTGCCGGAGGTCGGATATAATGGAGCATTTATCTTCAAATTCAAAGACGAAAATACCGACCGGCGAGTGGTGATTGTTATTCTGGGAGCAAATAATTATCTTGGAGGGAAAGACAGTCTAAGGGAAGAAACGGAAACGATTATTCAGTGGCTTAAGGAGCGGTATTTTGCGGTAATAACTTAAAGTTGTTTAACCATATAATCCCCGTCTAATTGATATCCGGCTTTTATCCGGTAATATTCTCGCGCGCCAATACCGCTGATTACCGCGATTTTATTGATTTTGAATTCTTCTTTAGCAATTCGTTCTGCCTCTTTGATTAATAACGACCCCATTCCTTGATGTTGCAAAGACGATGAACCCGGCTTTTTTTTCAAGCCGACCATCTGTCCATAAGTATGAACCTCGCGGATAATCGCCGCATTGTTCAGAATTGGAATAAAATGCTTTTTCCCTACAATAGAGGGAATCCGCAGTCTTAGTAAACTGAAAATATGGTCTCGGTTTTCGGATTCAAAACTTAAAAATATTTCTTTTCCGTCGGAGGCATTATAATCGTTGCGAAAGAGTACGGTATTAATGTCCTTACCAAAATTCTCCCGCGGTTCACGGCAACGGATGCAATGGCAAGAGAAACCTTTGTTATCCATTTTCTTTTTAATCACTTGGCGAAGATTTGATATTTTACATCCGGCGACGATATTTGTTGCCGGAATATCACGGATTAACCGTTGAATACGGCAATAATAAGGAACTGTTTTTTTGAAATTAACTAAAAGATCAGTTAATTTACTATCCGAATACGGGTGGTATTTTTTGTTAACCCAAAGACGGTAAAGTACGGGCGCTTCTTTTAAAACAACACAGGGGTATATTTTCAACAAATCGGGGCGGAATCGTTTATCGGAAAAGATTTGCGAAAGCATTTCTTTATCGGATTTTAGCGTCGCTCCCGGCAGATTCGGCATTAAGTGGTAGCAAACCTTAAACCCGGCATCTTTAAGCAGCCTTGTGGCGACGATTGTTTCTTTGATTCCGTGACCGCGGTGGTTTGTTTTCAAAACCTTATCATTGGTTGTTTGCGCGCCCAGCTCAACGCGGGTGACTCCTAAACTTCTTAACCATTTGATTTCTTTAATATCAATATAATCCGGCCGCGTTTCTACCGTTATCCCGATAATCCGGCTTGAAGCTACCTCATTCTCTGACTGCTCCGCTCCTAATGCTGTCCCCATTCTTTTCCATATTTGTCGGCGGTTATCTATTTTCTCTCCATAATCATTTGCCGCGCGAAAGCATTCTTTAATAAACCATCCCTGGTATCTTTTAGGGAGATACGACCAAGTGCCGCCGATAACAATCAGCTCGATTTTATCAACCGGATGTCCGATAGTTTGGAGAGCCTCCAAGCGGCCGAAAACCTGATAATAGGGATGATATTTATAGGTGATCGCTCGGCTCACCGCTGGTTCGTTGGTAAGATAGCTCTTTGGTAGGCCGGATTCATCCGGGCAATAAATACAACGGCCAGGACAGGGATAAGGTTTCGTCAGGACCGAAACCGAAACTATTCCCGAAAGAGAACGGACTTGTTTAATTCTCAATAACCTTTCTATGGCGGGATTGCCGTTGATTCTTCTGGTTTTTAATAGACAATGATAGGATTGAAGCAGCGCCGGATTAGCGGGCATTGGCATTTTGCGTTGCCTCGCCAGCCGCCGCTTAATAGACGCTAAAGCCGGCAAATTTAATTTCTTTGCCTTTATTAATTCTCTGATGACCGCTTCGTTATAGTCCATGGACAAGGAACTGGCGCAAAAACTGCTTAAAAAAGTTAAAGACGACTACGAGATTATTGCCACAGATTACTCGGCGTCTAGGCCCGCTTCTTGGAGGGAGCTTAGCATCTTTAACGACCTGGTTAAAGACGGAGACCGGGTTTTAGATTTGGGTTGCGGCCATGGCCGATTAATTGAATTGTTCCCCGGCAAAAATATTAATTATCTTGGCGTCGATAGCTCCAAAAATCTTCTTGATATCGCTAGGAAACGCTATCCGAAATATAATTTTTTACTTGCTGACGCTTTAAACCTTCCACTCCCTAACGACTTATTTGACGCTATTTTCTCTATCGCGGTTTTGCATCATATTCCAAGTCATGAGCTGCGAATAAAATTTTTTGAGGAAGCAAAACGAGTATTAAAACCCAATGGTATTTTAGTTCTGACTGTCTGGAATTTGTTTCGCCTGAAAACCCTTCCCCTTCTTCTTCGCTATTCACTGCTAAAAACCTTGGGTTTATCAAAACTTGAATACGGCGACGTGCTTGTTCCGTGGGCAAACAAGGCAAAGCGCTATTACCACTATTTTACTAAAAAAGAAATGAGAAAATTGGCCGAAGAAGCAGGTTTTGAAATCGTGGAAATCGGTTCATTAAAAAACATTAGGAATCGCCGCGCCAACCTCTATCTTATTGCCAAAAAGCCGTAAATCGGCGATATATAAATATCCGTCCCCGTAGTTCAATTGGATAGAATATCTCCCTCCGAAGGAGAAGACTGGCCGTTCGAATCGGCCCGGGGACGCAGCGTAATAAATTGCTTTGCAATTTAAACGCTGCTGTCACGTTTGAATTTACGCAGTAAATTTATTACGTGACGCCACATAATCCCGCTAAGCGAGAAACTCGGTTAGTCGCGTTTAATCC